>NZ_JBXAJH010000020.1:0-91429 GCF_058797075.1 Acidovorax sp. GW823-FHT02H02
GCGGTACTGCGAAGGGAAGGAGTGCATCTGCTGACCTTACAGGTTGGCAGGTGTTGCACTTCACTTTTGAATCCGCCAGGAGATTAAACCGCTCAGGCGACAGAACCAATTGAAAAGCCCCGACAGTCTCCCGTCAGGGCCTTTTTGTGATGTTATCCGAAGTTCGTTCAGTACTCTTCAAACTCCACTTTGGCCGCTACCCAAGGCACTTATTCCCTTGGAGGCAGCACTTTAAATCGTTAGGGGGTAATAGTGGCGCGGCAAGTTGCAGGCAAAAACTTGGTAATTGCAGAAATATCAGTGCTGCTAGCACCACAACCCCACTGGCCAACTGCAGTTGGAATGTTCGTTGTGGTCAATTTGACTCCTGTAGCATCCTGCGGCTGAAGCAGAACAATTTTACCCGTTGCATTTGGATCAATACCAGCAGCGATGGTGACTTTAATCAACCCATTTGCGTCGGTGTGGATTGCGGAAACATATTTGCTCGTTGCCGATGCACTTTCGCAGCCCCAAGCGTCCGCAGCTGGAGCGGTCGATGCAGTCAATGCCTGGTATGCCTCGGTAACTCCGGTGCGGCAAGAAGATGCAGCCAGAATCACTTCAGACATTTTGGCGCGCTTGGTGTAGTCCTGATAAGCAGGGAGAGCCACGGCAGCCAGAATACCGATGATCGCAACCACGATCATCAATTCGATCAGGGTAAAACCCTTTTGCATGGAACGCTTCATAAATTTCTCCTCGGAGTCAATTGCAAATGAAAACCTGCAGAAGAATTCTTCAGGTTCGTGCAGATATAAGCAGTATCCGTGCCACACTGGAGAGTGCAACAAGGCGTATCTGAGTGCTTTCGGTGGGCTGATAAAAATATGAATGCGCAGGGGCGCCGGCAATGTCGCACCCGGCGGGAGACATTTTTGTCTGCCATGTGTGTCACGAAATGCAAGATCGGCTTACATATCGTGTGCTGCGCCTGCTGGCAACTGGCGTTCGCACCTCAAACTCTTGCCCCGTCTGTAGCCACGAAATGTCATGCGGGGCACGGCCGCCGGGCTGCGCAATGGCGTCGAAGTGGCGGAGTTCTTCGACGATCAGTTGCGTCTCGGACGGCTTGGTGTGCGTGATGTAGAGGGGGCACGGTTTGCCGGTTTGCAGTTGCGCCAGGGTGTGGGGTGCCAGGTGCAGGCTGCGCTGGGCAATGGCGCCCGAGCAGCCCAACTCGCGAACTTTCAGGCCACCGCCTTACTCTGGGTTGTGATGCGCTCAACCGCCCGGTCTGCATTCCAAGCGAATAGGGGCGCAGGGATGGCAAGCCAGCCACACGCCCGAAGCATCACGCCAGCTCGAACTGCATTTCCGTGCCTGCGAGTGTGATCCGGTCGCCGTGCTTGAGGGGCAGGGGGGTAGCGCCGATGGCGGCACCGTTGACCAGGGGCATGTCGGGGCCTTCGACATGCGCCAGCACATGGCCCTGGTGGCGCTTGGTGATGGAGGCCACGGCCACGCCGGGCTTGCCGATGGTGGTGACCACTTTCTGCAGGATCACCTCGCGCCCGGCCGCCGCGCCCGACATCACCCGGATGATCGCCGCAGGCTGCTTGGCTGCAGGCGGAGTGGGCGCTGTTGCAGCGCGGGAGGCTGCCGCAAGCGGTGGCACCATGCCTGGCTTGAAGAGCATGGTTTTTTCGAAATTTTCGCCCTCGGCCTCCTGGAGGAAGCGGATCTTGTATTTGCCGACTTCAATGACGTCACCGTTGCGCAGTTCCTGGCGCTTGACGGACTTGGCGTTGACATAGGTGCCGTTGGTGCTGCCCAGGTCTTCAATTTCCACGCCGCCATCGGCCATGTGGATGACGGCGTGCTCGCCGCTGACGGCCAGGTTGTCGATCACGATATCGTTGTAGGGGCGCCGACCCAGCGTGGTCCGCTCCTTGGTCAATTCGACGTCCTTGATGACGACGCTGTCGATCGAAACGATCATTCTGGGCATGATCCACTCCTGCGGTGTTGGGGTATTGGGGGGTTGAGCGGCATCATGCGGTCCTGATCAACCGGGACATGAAACCTCGTTTTTTGCCGCCTGCCGCCATGTGCACGAGCAGCACGCTGATGTTGTCGCGCCCTCCATGGGCATTGGCGGTGTCGATGAGCAGCGTGGCTTTTTCTTCGAGTGACAGGGGTGCGCGCACCATTTCCGCCAGGTCGGCATCGGAAACCATGTCGGTCAGGCCGTCCGAGCACATGAGGAACAAATCGTCCGGGGCCACCTGGAACTCGTTCACTTCCATCTGCACGTGGGGTTCTACGCCCAGCGCACGCGTGACGAGGTTGCGGCTGCTGGATGCGGCGGCCTGCTGGGGCGTGAGCAAGCCGGCGTCCACCTGTTCCTGCAGCCACGAGTGGTCGCGCGTGATTTGCTGCAAAACGCCGCCGCGCAGGCGGTAACAGCGCGAGTCGCCGATGTGCCCCAGGATGAGCCGGGCATCCCGAAAAACACCCACGACCAGCGTGGTGCCCATGCCTGCATAAAGGGGGTTGGAAAGGGATGCGCCCAGCACGGCATGGTTGGCGTTTTCGACGCAGATCTCAAGCGCCCTGCGTACATCGGCAGCCGGTGCATTCTTGCCGGCCTGGGCCAGCCAGCGCGCCATCTCCGTGCGAATGAAGGTGGTGGCCATGGCGCTGGCCACTTCACCCGCGTTGTAGCCGCCCATGCCGTCCGCCAGAATTGTGATGCGCGCATCACGGTCGATGGCCACCGCATCTTCGTTGTTGTTGCGCACCCGTCCGCAGTCGGTGCGGGCAAAAAATTCATAGGTCATGGAGGTTGCCGCGTGCGTCGTCAGGCAGCCGAATTCGGTGGAAGCCCCGAATTGCGGAGCGTGGCAAGTTCCAGCGCCGGTGTCTGGAAATCTGCCATGTCTGGCCCATTGGCATCGTGCTTCGCATCATAGACGAGTGCTTTGTCTGGCCGTGCCATGGCGGCAGGAATCGGGACCATGCCTGGGTTCATGGATGGCGATGGCTTTGCATGATCAACAACGGCTCTCGGTCGTACGGTGGGGCACGGGTTAAAAGCAATTTCTGCGCCCGCGTCGGCCTGGGCATCGCCAAGGGGTCATCTGCCCTGGTTGGCAGGGGCGGCGCTCCATGCCGGCCCTTTTTTCCGCCGAGGCGGGGAGCGGGGTGTCATGGGTGTGTCATGGGTGTGTCATTTTTGTCACAACCCATGCCGTCTTGGTTACTGTGAGGACGCGGCACGCCGGAGACGTGGCCAGAATTTTCCGATGCCCACCACGAACGTGGCGCCCAGTGCGGCGGCCACGTAGTGCAGGGCCGGGTGTGCCACTGCAAAGTCGTGCAATGAGGCGTCGCTGACAATGGTTTCGCCGCCCACCCAGCCGATCAGGGCCGCACCCAGGACCACGATGACCGGAAAGCGTTCCATCAGCTTGATCATCAGCGTGCTGCCAAAGATCACCAGCGGAATGCTGATGGCCAGGCCCAGCACCAGCAGCACCAGGTTGCCATGGGCGGCGGCGGCCACGGCAATCACGTTGTCCAGGCTCATCACCAGGTCGGCAATCAGGATGGTGCGCACGGCGGCCATGAGGTTGCCGTGGGACTTGGATTCGCCCTCCTCGTCGCCGTCGTCGCTGAGCAGTTGCAGGCCGATCCACAGCAGCAGGCAGCCGCCCACGATCTGCAGGAACGACAGCTCCAGCAGCTTGGCAGCCACCACTGTCAGCACGATGCGCAACACCACGGCCGCGCCGGAGCCCCAGAAAACCGCCTTGCGCTGTTGGTGCGGCGGCAGGGAGCGCGCGGCCAGTGCAATGACAACCGCGTTGTCACCGGACAGGATGATGTTGATCCAGACGATCTTGATGAGACCGATCCAGAAATCGGCACTGTGCAGAAATTCCATGACTTCACTCCATTGTTATGAATGCAAGAAGCGCCCGAAACCTTGGTTTCGGGCGCTTCTGTTTTTTTGGAGCAGCCAGTTTATCGGGCGAGGGCGCCCGGGTCGTCCGTAATTCTGCTTACGAGAATTACTTCAGCTGGGCCTTGAGCAGCTTGCCCAGTTCCGACGGGTTGCGGGTGATGATGAAACCCGACTCTTCCATGATGGCGAGCTTGGCATCGGCCGTGTCGGCGCCACCGGAGATCAGCGCGCCGGCATGGCCCATGCGCTTGCCGGGAGGGGCGGTCACGCCAGCGATGAAGCCCACGATAGGCTTCTTCATGTTGGCCTTGCACCACTGGGCGGCTTCGGCTTCATCGGGACCGCCGATTTCGCCAATCATGATGACGGCGTCGGTGTCCGGATCGTCGTTGAAAGCCTTCATCACGTCGATGTGCTTCAAGCCATTGATGGGGTCGCCACCAATGCCCACGGCGCTCGACTGGCCCAGGCCGACTTCGGTCAGCATGGCCACGGCTTCGTACGTCAGCGTGCCCGAGCGGCTCACGACGCCGATGCGGCCCTTGCGGTGGATGTGGCCGGGCATGATGCCGATCTTGATCTCGTCGGGCGTGATCAGGCCGGGGCAGTTGGGACCCAGCAGCAGGGTCTTCTTGCCGCCAGCGGCTTCCTTGGCTTTCATCTTGTTGCGCACCATCAGCATGTCCTTGACCGGAATGCCTTCGGTGATGCAAATCGCCATGTCCAGGTCGGCTTCGACGGCTTCCCAGATGGCGTCGGCGGCGCCTGCGGGCGGCACGTAGATCACCGACACGGTGGCGCCGGTCTGCTGCGCGGCTTCCTTGACGGAGGCGTAGATCGGGATGTTGAAGATCGACTCGCCGGCCTTCTTGGGGTTCACGCCGGCCACGAAGGCGTTCTTGCCGTTCGCGTATTCCTGGCACTTTTCGGTGTGGAACTGGCCAGTCTTGCCCGTGATGCCCTGGGTGATGACCTTGGTGTCTTTGTTGATGTAGATCGACATGAGAGTTACCTATTCAGTTGGGGACAGAGCTTGTCCGCTGCGCGGCCTGCGGTCTGTCCCGCAAAATTATTTGGACACGGCAGCAACGATCTTGGTCGCAGCTTCGGCCATGGTGTCTGCAGCGATGATGGGCAGGCCGCTTTCGGCCAGCATCTTCTTGCCCAGCTCTTCGTTCGTGCCCTTCATGCGCACGACCAGCGGTACGTTCAGGTTCACGGCCTTGCAGGCGGTGATCACGCCGGTGGCGATGGTGTCGCACTTCATGATGCCGCCGAAGATGTTGACCAGGATGCCCTCGACCTTGGGGTTCTTGAGCATGATCTTGAAGGCTTCGGTGACCTTCTCGGGGGTAGCGCCGCCGCCCACGTCCAGGAAGTTGGCAGGCTCGCCGCCGAACAGCTTGATGGTGTCCATGGTGGCCATGGCCAGGCCGGCGCCGTTCACCAGGCAGCCGATGTTGCCGTCCAGGCTGATGTAGGCCAGGTCGAACTTGGAGGCTTCCACTTCGGCCGGATCTTCTTCGTCCAGATCGCGGAAGGCCACGATTTCGGGGTGGCGGAACAGGGCGTTGGCGTCAAAGTTGAACTTGGCGTCCAGGGCCATCAGGTTGCCCTTGGAGTCGCAGTTCAGCGGGTTGATTTCCACCAGCGACGCGTCGGTGTCCATGTAGCACTTGTAGATCTTGGCGAAGATGTCCACGGCCTGGTCGATGGAGGCGCCGGTCAGGCCGATGGCGGCTGCCACCTTCTTGCTCTGCTCGGCGGTGATGCCGGTCAGGGGATCGATCATCTCGGTGATGATCTTCTCGGGCGTGGAGTGGGCCACTTCCTCGATGTCCATGCCGCCCTCGGACGAAGCGATCAGGGCCACCTTCTGCGTGGCGCGGTCGGTCACCAGCGACACATACAGTTCGTTCTTGATGTCGGCGCCGTCTTCGATGTACAGGCGGCGGACCTTCTGGCCTTCGGGGCCGGTCTGGTGCGTCTTGAGCTGCATGCCCAGGATGTCGCCAGCGAGGCGCTTGACGTCGTCGATGGTCTTGGCAACCTTCACGCCGCCGCCCTTGCCACGGCCACCGGCGTGGATCTGGGCCTTGACCACCCACACGGGGCCGCCGAGCTTCTGGGCTGCTTCAACGGCTTCTTGCACCGTGAATGCGGGAATGCCACGCGGAACGGGCACACCAAAATTGCGCAAGATTTCCTTGCCTTGGTATTCGTGAATCTTCATGAGGTCTCTCTCAGGGAAGGGTGGTATTTACCCGTTTACCATGGACTATTGTCTGGCCGCGGGCGGGGACATGGCAGCCGGCGACTGTATCATGCTGCAATGCACCATCCCTTGTGCCAAGCTTACAGGGGTGGGTCAGCGCGCAATCACCCCCTTGCAGGAGCTTTCCGATGTCCAGAATCTTTATTGATGGCGAAGCCGGCACCACGGGCCTGCAGATCCGCGAGCGCCTGCAGGCCATGCCGCAGGTCGAGCTGGTGAGCATTGCCCCTGCGTTGCGCAAGGACCCCGCTGCCAAGCGCGACCTGATTGCGGGTGTCGATCTGGTGGTGCTGTGCCTGCACGACGATGCCGCACGCGAGACCGTGGCCATGGTCGATGACATCGAAAAGACCACCGGCCGCCAGGTCAAGGTGATCGACGCCAGCACCGCGCACCGCACTGCGCCCGGCTGGGTGTTTGGTTTCCCCGAGCTGGCCGCGGGCCAGGCGCAGGCCGTGCGCGAGGCGCTGCGCGTCTCCAACCCCGGCTGCTATGCCACCGGTGCCATTGCCTTGCTGCGCCCGCTGGTCGATGCAGGCCTGGTGCCGAAGGACTTTCCGCTTGCGCTGCCCTCGGTCAGTGGCTACTCGGGCGGCGGCCGCACCATGATCGAAGCCTATGAGCAGGGCCAGGCGGCGCCGTTCGAGCTGTATGCGCTGGGCCTGTCGCACAAGCACCTGCCGGAGATCCTGAAATACACCGGGCTGACACGCCGGCCCATTTTTGTGCCCGCTGTTGGCAACTTCCGCCAGGGCATGCTGGTGCAACTGCCCCTGCACCTGGATCTGCTGCCGGGCCAGCCCAAGGCGGCCGATCTGCACGACGCGCTGGCGGCGCACTACGCGCAAAGCAACACGCCTGCGCAATGGGTGAGCGTTCTGCCGCCCACCGAAGACGGCAAGCTCGAACCCACCGCGCTCAACGACACCAACCGGCTGGAGCTGCGCGTGTTCGCCAATGAAACTTATCGCCACGCGGTGCTGGTGGCCCGCCTCGACAACCTGGGCAAGGGTGCCAGCGGTGCGGCGGTGCAAAACCTGCAGTTGATGCTGGGTCTGTGAGCCGGCAGGCCCCGCGGCTGCGGAGCGTTGCACAGCGGATGGGCAGATTCGGCGACGGATTTGCGCATTATTGAAGAGCTGGCGGCGCTTATCGGCAAGGTGCTTTCGGCTTTTCTGGTTTCAATTCTGCGGTGAAGCCGGCCACGGAGGATTGCCGCAACCTCTCCCGCGCTTTCACTCCACTTCTTCGTCCGGGCTGCCGCACTGCACCACGCGGCGCACCACATCGCCCGCAAAACCGCGCGCGGCCAGAAAGCGCATCTGCCGCGCCCGCTCCTGCGCATCGGTGGCCACGCGGCCAAAGCGCTGGCGCCAGACGGCCTGGGCGCGCTCCTGTTCGGTGGCGCGCAGGCGTTCGGCCGTGGCGCGCACCAGATCATCGTCGAGCCCCTTGCCGCGCAGCTCGTGCACCAGGCGCTGCGTGCCCAGCCGCGCGGCGCGGCGGTGCACCAGCGATTCGGCCACGCGCGCGGCGTTGATGAAATCCTTGGCCTGCAACTCGTCGAGCACGGCGTTCAGGTCATCGCCCTCTTGCACATGGCGCGCCAGCTTGGTGGCCAGCTCGGCGCGCGAATGCTCGCGCTGGGCCAGCAGCCGCAGTGCGCGGCCCTTGAGGGAAAGGGTGCCAAAGCCCATGGCGGTGATGCTCTGCTATGGATGGCTACTGGCGCTTATCGGACAAGCGCCAGCTGCTTGCCTTGCTTACTTGTCTTCCTTCTCGCCCTTGGCGGGCTTGCCGGCGGGTGCGGCTTGCAGGGCGGCAGGCAGCAGCGCGATGCCCAGGCTCTCGCGCACCTTGTTCTCGATCTCGCGGGCCAGGTCGGGGTTCTCGCGCAGGAACTCGCGGGCGTTGTCGCGGCCCTGGCCGATCTTTTCGCCGTTGTAGGCATACCAGGCGCCGGCCTTCTCGACGATCTTGGCGTTCACGCCCATGTCGATGATCTCGCCCTCGCGGCTGATGCCTTCGCCGAACAGGATGTCGAACTCGGCCGTCTTGAAGGGCGGGCTCACCTTGTTCTTGACCACCTTCACCTTGGTTTCGTTGCCGATGGCGTCGTCGCCCTTCTTGATGGTGCCGGTGCGGCGGATATCCAGGCGCACCGAGGCGTAGAACTTGAGCGCATTGCCGCCGGTGGTGGTTTCGGGCGAGCCGAACATCACGCCGATCTTCATGCGGATCTGGTTGATGAAGATGACCATGCAGTTGGTCTTCTTGATGGTGGAGGTCAGCTTGCGCAGCGCCTGGCTCATCAGGCGGGCCTGCAGGCCGGGCAGGCTGTCGCCCATTTCGCCTTCGATTTCGGCCTTGGGGGTGAGGGCGGCGACGGAGTCGACCACGATCAGGTCCACGGCGCCCGAGCGCACCAGGCTGTCCACGATTTCGAGCGCCTGCTCGCCGGTGTCGGGCTGGCTGATCAGCAGGTCGGACAGCTGCACACCCAGCTTCTGGGCGTATTGCACATCGAGGGCGTGCTCGGCATCCACAAACGCGCAGGTGCCGCCCTGCTTTTGCATCTCGGCAATCACCTGCAGCGTGAGCGTGGTCTTGCCCGAGGATTCGGGGCCGTAGATCTCGACCACGCGGCCGCGCGGCAGGCCGCCCACGCCCAGGGCAATGTCCAGGCCCAGCGAGCCGGTGGAGACCACCTGGATGTCCTCGATCACCTCGCCCTCGCCCAGGCGCATGATGGTGCCCTTGCCAAATTGCTTCTCGATCTGGGCGAGCGCGGCGGCCAGGGCCTTGGCCTTTTCGGCGTTTGCGGGCAATGCGGGGTTGGTGCCTTTGACTGCGACGTCCATGAGAAACTCCTTGAAAAACAACAGGTTGGATGCTGGCATCGCTCTGCGGTTAATCACAGGCTGGATGCTTGAACAGTAGTTTATGCGCGCTGTGAAATCAAAACAAAGCAATTTTTGGTCAGTTTGCCTGACAATTTGGCATGAGTGATTTTTCCCCTGCCGCCGCTTCCCCTGCGCCTTCCCAGGGGCCAGACGACCGCTGGCGCCAGACCCACCTCGGGCGCCTCATGGGCAGCGCGCTGCGCCGCTTCGATGCCCGGGTGCTGCAGCTCATGGCGCGCAATGTCGAGGTGCCGCTGGCCTTGTCCAACCTAGCGGCGCGCGACCAGGTGACCGCTGCCCATGTGCATATCACCCGGCATCTTGCGCTGTCGGGCGACCGCCTGACCGACCTGGCCCAGCGCGCGTGCATGACCAAGCAGGCCATGGCCCACCTGGTGGACCAGTGCGAGGCCTGGGGGCTGGTCACGCGCGCGGCCGATCCGCTGGATGCGCGCGCGCGCCGGGTGTGTTTCACACCCACGGGGCTGGCCTGGCTGCAGGCGTTCCGGGACGCGGTGGCGCAGGCCGAGGCAGAGTTTCGCGCCGAGGTGGGCCACGACGTGGCCACCGTGGTGGCCATTGGGCTGGAGGCCTACGCGGGCGGCGACGCCGGCGCCTGAGCACCCACCGGCGCGGCGCAGGCCAGCAGCCATTGCCGAAAGCACTGCAGCGCATGCAGCTGCGTGCGTCCTTCGGGGTAGCAGAGCCAGTAGCCCACATCGCTCTGGTAGCCGCCGCGCTGGGCGGAATCGGCCAGCGGCTCGCGCACCAGGCCGGCGGTGATTTCGTCCTGCACCAGGCAGCGCGGCACCAGGGCCAGGCCCATGCCGGCCATCACGGCGCGGATCATGGTCTGGAACTGGTCGAACTGCGGGCCGGCCAGCGGGTCGATGGCGCCCGGCACGCCGTGCGTCTCGCTCCAGCGCAGCCAGGCCTCGGGCACGGTCACATGGCGCAGCAGGGTGTGGCGCGCCACATCGCGCGGGGCATGGATGGGCCAGTCGGCCACCTTGGCGCGCGGGGCGATCAGCGCCACGTCGTTGCCCGTGATGTAGTGGGCGTGGGCGCCAGGCCAGTGGCCATCGCCAAACAGAATGGCGCAGTCGAGCTCGGGCCGCTCGAAGTTGTAGCTGTGCACATAGGGCACGAAATGCAGCGTGACCTGCGGATGCTGCTGCTGAAACTGCGGCAGCCGTGGAATGAGCCACTTGGCGCCAAAGGTGGGCAGGCTCGACAGGTGCAGCGCGCCGCCGCCGTCGTCGCTGGTGATGAGCTCCAGCGTGGCGGCTTCGAGTTGCAGCAGCACGGCCTGCACGGCCTTCTCGTAGCGTTCGCCGGCAGGGGTGAGGGCCAGGCGCTTGCGGGTGCGCTCGAACAGCGGCACGCCCACCCAGGTCTCCAGGTCCTTGACCTGCTTGCTGACGGCGCTCTGCGTGAGGTGCAGCGCCTCGGCGGCGCGCGAGACGCCACCGAACCGCGCCACGGTGGAGAACGCGCGCAGCAGGTGCAGCGGGGGCGCGAGGCGGCGCAGCGACATGGTGGTGGTACTCAAAACATTCCAGATTGGAATGTTATCAGGCATATTCATTGCTTGGTCAATGGCGTCCCTTTCGTTAACCTCGGTGCATCTCAAAGGAGAAACAAGCTATGCAACGCCGTCACCTGCTGGCCACATTGGCTGCCGTATCTTTAGCGCCTGGAATGTCTTTTGCCCAGGAGGGCAAGCCACTGCGCATGATCGTCCCCTTTCCGCCCGGGGGCGCCACCGACATCACGGCACGCACGCTGCAGGACGCCATGGCCCGCATCCTCAAGCAGCCCGTGGTGCTGGAAAACCGCGGTGGTGCGGGCGGCTCCATCGGCATGGCGGAAGTGGCCCGCGCCCCGGCAGACGGCCTCACCATCGGCGTGGCCACGCTGTCCACCCATGGCGTGAACCCCGCCGTGTACAGCAAGCTGCCCTACCACCCCACCAGGGATTTCGTCGGCGTGACCGAGATCGTCAAGGCCCCGGGCGTCATCGTGGTCAACCCCAAGGCGCTGCCCGTCAAGGATTTTGCCGACCTGGTGAAATATCTCAAGGCCAACCCCGGCAAGGTGTCGTATGCCACGCCGGGCAACGGCACCATCGGCCACATGTGGGGCGAGCTGTTCAAGAGCAGCACAGGCACCTCGATGGTGCACATCCCCTACCGTGGCGCGGGCCCGGCCATCAACGACGTGCTGGCGGGCCAGGTGGCGGTGTACTTTGACCAGGTGGCTTCGTCGCTGCCGCACGTCAAGGCCGGCAAGGTCAAGGCGCTGGCCGTTTCGTGGCCCCAGCGGCTGGATGTGCTGCCCGATGTGCCTACCTACGGCGAACTGGGCCATGCCGCCAACAACGATCCGTCGTGGTTTGGCCTGGTGGCGCCGGCCGGCACGCCGCCGGCGGCGGTGGATCGCATCCAGCAGGCCGTGGCCCAGGCCCTGCAGGAGCCCGCCGTGCGTGAGCGGCTGGCCGCGCAGGGGCTGTACCCCTCGGGCACGACGCCCAAGGCCTTCACGGCCCAGATCGCCCGCGAAATCGACAAGATGAAGGGCGTGGCGGCATTCGCCAAGGTCAGCCTCGACTGATCGCAGTACGGGCCTGCGGGCCCGACGGCCACAGCCGGACAGGCACAGGAATAACCATGGGGTCTGTCGGGTCCGGGCGGCGAGGCCGGCCGCCCCCCATTCAGCACACTCTGCCTATGCATGCAGCCTTGAAACTCATCAACCACCGCTTCCAGCAAGCCCAGCCCGGTGCCACGGGCTCGCCCGGTGGCGCAACGCCGCCCGTGCGCATGGTGTCGCACCAGCCCGGCACCACGCCGCTGGTGCTCGACTCCCCGCACAGCGGCACCCAGTACCCCGCCGACTTTGGCTCCGCACTCGACCTGGCCACGCTGCGCCGCGCGGAAGACACGCATGTCGAGAAGATCTACGCCTTTGCCCCCGCGCTCGGCGTGGCCTGGATCGAGGCCCATTTCCCCCGCATCTACCTCGATGCCAACCGCGACACCACCGAGCTGGACACCACGCTGCTCGATGGTGAATGGACCGAACCCCTCTCCACCGACCCCAAGGTGCTCAGCAAGGTGCGCCTGGGCAAGGGCCTGGTCTGGAAGTTCACCGACGACGGCGAGCCCATCTACCAGCGCCTGCTGTCCGTGGCCGAGGTGCGCGCACGCATCGACCGCTGCTGGCGCCCCTACCACGCGGCGGTGGGCGCGGCCATCGACGCGGCCCATGCGCGCCACGGCTACAGCATCCACCTCAACTGCCACTCCATGCCCGCGGTGGCCGGGCGTTTTGCCACGGAATTCCCGGGCCTCGTGCATGCCGACTTCGTGGTGGGCGACCGCGACGGTAGCACGGCCAGCCCGGCGCTGGCGGCCCTGATCTGCGAGCACCTGCGCGGCTGCGGCTACAGCGTGGACTACAACCACCCGTACAAAGGCGTGGAGCTGGTGCGCCGCTACGGCAACCCGGCGCAGCAGCGCCACAGCATCCAGGTCGAGATCAACCGCAAGCTCTACATGGACGAGCACACGCTGGCGCAGCACCCCGAGGGCATGGCCCGCCTGCAGGCCGACCTGCAGGCCCTGGTGCACAAGCTGCTGGCCACCGATCCGCGCTGAAAGGCAGCGGTGGCCGGGGGGGGCAGCGCGCCACCGCCGCGTTCTCCCGGCAAAGTGCGCAGCATTTGCGGGGCTGCGCCGCCTAAAATCGTGGCACAGGCGCGGCGCCAGACCGCTGCCCCCCACCAGGAGACCCCGCATGCGCATCCTCATTGCCGAAGACGACCAGGTGCTGGCCGATGGCCTGCTGCGCACGCTGCGCGGATCGGGCGCCGTGGTGGACCATGTGGCCAGCGGCAGCGAGGCCGATGCCGCGCTCATGACCAACAACGAGTTCGACCTGCTCATCCTCGACCTGGGCCTGCCCAGGATGCACGGCCTGGAGGTGCTCAAGCGCCTGCGCAGCCGGGGCTCGGCCCTGCCGGTGCTCATCCTCACCGCCGCCGACAGCGTGGACGAGCGCGTGAAGGGGCTGGACTACGGCGCCGACGACTACATGGCCAAGCCGTTCAGCCTGCAGGAGCTCGAAGCCCGCGTGCGCGCCCTCACGCGCCGGGGCATGGGCGGCACCAGCAGCGCCATCAAGCACGGGCCCCTGGTGTACGACCAGGCCGGCCGCGTGGCCACCATCGACGGCAAGATGGTCGAGCTGTCGGCGCGCGAGCTGGGCCTGCTCGAAGTGCTGCTGCAGCGTGCCGGCCGCCTGGTGAGCAAGGAGCAGCTGGTGGAGCGCCTGTGCGAGTGGGGCGAGGAGGTGAGCAACAACGCCATCGAGGTCTACATCCACCGCCTGCGCAAGAAGATCGAGAAAGGCCCGATCCGCATTGCCACGGTGCGCGGGCTGGGCTACTGCCTGGAAAAGATTCCTGGATAAGGATGCACTCCCTGAGTCGCTTCGCGCCTTCCCCCTCTCCTTCGGGAGGGGGACGCACCCGGTGGCCTGGCAAAGCCAGTTCCACGGGTGCACTGGCCTGGGCCGCGCCAGTTGCACCGGCTGTGGGTGAGTGCGGTGTCCAAGTTTGAAGCAAAAATAATAGCTTTTGGCGCTTATTGGATAAGCGCCAGAGGCCAAAAAGGCTTGAAACCTTGAAAATCTTCCAGCGCGAGCAGCGCTCCCTGTTCGGCGAAATCCTCGACTGGATGCTCACGCCGCTGCTGCTGCTGTGGCCCGTGAGCCTGGCGCTGACCTGGCTGGTGGCGCAGGGCCTGGCCAACAAGCCGTTTGACCGTGCGCTCGAATACAACGCCCATGCGCTGGCGCAGCTGGTGACGGTGCAGCACAGCAAGGTGCAGTTCAACCTGCCCCAGCCGGCCAGCGAGATCCTGCGCGCCGACGATTCCGACATCGTTTACTACCAGGTGATGGGCCCCGGGCGCAAGCTGCTCTCGGGCGAACGCGACCTGCCGCAACCCGAAGACGACGACCGCCCCGCGCCCGGCGACGTGCGCCTGCGCGACGCCGAATTGCGCGGCGTGGAGATCCGCGTGGCCTACATCTGGGTGCGCCTGCCGCTGCCCGATGCGCCGCTGGCCCTGGTGCAGGTGGCCGAAACGCGCGAAAAGCGCAGCGTGCTGGCCACCGAAATCATCAAGGGCGTGATGCTGCCGCAGTTCGTCATCCTGCCGCTGGCGGTGCTGCTGGTGTGGCTGGCGCTGGCGCGCGGCATCCAGCCGCTGAACCAGCTGGAGCAGCGCATCCGCGAGCGCAGCCCCGACGATCTCTCGCCGCTGGACGACCGCACCGTGCCGCTGGAAGTGGCGCCGCTGGTGTCGTCCGTCAACGACCTGCTCACGCGCCTGGGCGACTCGCTGGCCACGCAAAAGCGCTTTCTGGCCGACGCGGCCCACCAGCTCAAGACGCCGCTGGCGGGGCTGCGCATGCAGGCGGACCTGGCCCAGCGCGAGGGCACCAGCACCGAAGAGCTCAAGCGCTCGCTGCAGCAGATTGGCCGCTCCAGCATCCGCGCCACGCACACCGTCAACCAGCTGCTGGCGCTGGCGCGTGCCGAGGGCAGCGGCGCGGGCATTGCCCGCGTGCCCTGCGACCTGGCCCGCCTGACCATCGAGGTGGTGCGCGACTCGGTGCCGCGCGCGCTCGACAAGCAGATCGACCTGGGCTACGACGGAGCCCAGCCTGGCGCCCCCGGCGTCTGGGTGGATGGCAACCCCACCTTGCTCAAGGAGCTGGTGCGCAACCTGGTGGACAACGCCATCAACTACACCCCCTCCACCCCCGACAAGCCCGGCGTGGTCACTGCCCGCGTGCTGGCCGACACCTTTGGCCATGTGCTGCTGCTGCAGGTGGAAGACTCGGGGCCCGGCGTGCCCGAGTCCGAGCGCGAGCTGGTCTTCCAGCCCTTTTACCGGGCGCTGGGCAGCGAGGCCGACGGCTCGGGCCTGGGCCTGCCCATCGTGCTGGAGATCGCGCGCCAGCATGCGGCCGAGGTGCTGCTGGAAGATGCCCACCCGGGCCAGCAACCACCGGGCGCGCGGTTCACGGTGCGCTTTGCCGCGCGCTCGCCGGACGCCGATGCTCCGCAGGGCTGAGCCCGCCCGGGTACAGGCGGTGGGTTGCTGTTGAAACGGCAGCATGTAGCGCTTTGCTATAGAGCGCTGCAGCCGTTTTTCTTCCAATTGTCTCAGGGGCAGGCGCGCAGGGCCTTGTCGCCCAGGGCCTGGCGCAGCTGGGTTTCGGCCTGTGCGCGCGTGGCGCTGTCCAGGGCGGGCAGGCGCAGCGTGAAGCCCTGGGCCTCGGCCCGTTCCGCCACCACTTTGGCGGTGCGCACGCCCTGGCCGTTGAGTGTGGCCAGCGCCCGCTGGGCGGCTTCTTCTGTGCCAAAGCGGCCCAGCGACAGGCCCGGCTCCAGGGCGGGGTTGCCGGGGCGGTCAAAGGGCAGCTTGCGGGCGCGCAGCTCGGCGCGTTTCTTTTCCAGCGCCTCGTCGTCGGCAAAGCGGCCCATGTACACCATCCAGCGCCCGGCAATGGTGATGGGTTCCAGGCTCCAGCTGTCTTGCGGCAGGCCGGCGGCGGCGCTGCGCACGGCGTCGGCCTGGCGCGTGTTCAGCACACCGGCCTGCAGGCACACCGTGGCGGCCTCGGCAGGGGCCTCGCTGGCCACCGGGGCGGTGTCGCGGGCCGGCAGTATGCGCAGCGTCTCGGGGCGGATCTGCTGCGCCAGGCGGTGGGGCTCGGACTGCTCGGCCGGCGCCAGCCCCCAGGTGCGCAGCCAGCCCTGCGACCAGGCGTAATAGCCGGTATTGGCCAGCAGCAGGACGATGGCGGCAAGGCGCAGCATGGGGCAGGTCCTTCAGGCGGGGGGCGCGGCCGTGGGCCGTACGCTGATTTCAGAGCTGGTGATGGCCTGCATGCCCTGCACGGTGTGCACCAGCAGCGCGCCATCTTCGGCCACGCCATGGGCCATCCCGGCCTGTCCGTCGCTGAGCGTCACTGCGCGGCCCTGCAGCACGTCGCGGGTGGCAAACCGGGCCTGCATGGGCGCGAAGCCATAGCCTTCGAACGACTGCAGCATGGCCACCAGCGGGGGCACGATGCGCAGCAGCGCGGTGGGTGCATCCAGCCCCGGCTCCACCTCCTGCAGGCTGCCGGGCGCCATGCTCAGGCCCTCGGGGCTGCGCGGCAGCACGTTGATGCCGATGCCCACCACCACATAGCGGGCGCTGGCGGGGCGGGCTGCTGTAGCCGCCTGGGGGGTGACGAAACTTGCCGTCTCCACCAGGATGCCGCCGAGCTTGCGGTCGCCCGCAGCGCCGCCCAGCCAGAGGTCGTTGGGCCACTTGAGGCCCACGCGTGCCGGCTGCTCCACCTCCGGGGGGGGCGGCAAGGGCTGCAGGCTTTCGGCCACGCTCACCCCCACGGCCAGCGACAGGCCCGACCAGTCGGCCGGTGCCAGCGGGAGTCCCAGGGACATCATGAGCGAAGCCCCCACGTCGCTTTGCCACACCCGCCCCAGCCGCCCGCGCCCTGCCGTCTGCTGCTCGGCCACCAGCAGGGTGGGCTCGCACTGGCCGGCGCGTGCGCGGCGCATCAACTCGGTGTTGGTGGAGTCGATGCTGGGCAGCACCTCGACGGTAAAGCCGGGCAGCAGGGGCGCCACGGCCTCCCAGATGGCCTCGGCGGGCCAGCGGATAGGTTGCTGCATCACTGCGATGGCTTGCGCCGTGGCTTGGAGGCCGCCTTGGCTTTTTTGGACGCCGTTTTTGCCGGCTTGGACGGCGGCAACGGCACCGGCGGCGCCCAGCCGCGCTTGGGTGCCAGCAGCGTGCCCCGGCAGTTCTTGCTGCCGCACCAGCAGGGGTATTCGGCCTTGAGCTTCTTTGTATAGCGCTCTTCGATGATCAGGCCGTAGTCGTAGTTCAGCTCTTCGCCGGCCTTGATATTGCGCAGCGCCGTGATGAAAATGCGGCCGTCCCGCTCGTCGGCGTAGCAGTTGGGGTTGCAGCTGTGGTTGATCCAGCGCGAGGAGTTGCCGCCGAACTTGGCGTCGATCACATGGTCTTCATCCACATGGAAGTAGAACGTGTGGTTGGGTTGCAGGGGGTCGTGCGGGTGGCGGTCCTGCGCTTCCTGCCAGCCGATGACCTCGCCGGTGTACTCCACCAGCACCTCGCCCTCGGCAATGTCCTGCACGGCAAACACGCCCTTGCCATGCACGCCCGAGCGCCGGGTCTGGATGCGGCGGCCCGGGGCAATGGGGGGGACGGCAGGCGATGCGGAGCGGGGCATGGCAAAAACTCTGTTAACTTGATGGTGCACACAGGTGTGCGTGCGCGTGTATGCGTGTGCATGCGCGTGAGAGCCGAATTGTAGAAGCGCCCGCAGCCCGGGCAAGCCAAATGACAGGCGAGAGCCCCCAAATGACCAAGACCCTGGTAATTGCAGAAAAACCCTCCGTCGCGCAAGACATCGTGCGCGCGCTGACCCCCGTGGCGGGCAAGTTCGACAAGCACGAAGACCACTTCGAGAACGACCGCTATGTAGTCACCAGCGCCGTGGGTCACCTGGTGGAGATCCAGGCGCCGGAAGAATTCGACGTGAAACGCGGCAAATGGAGCTTTGCGCACCTGCCCGTGATCCCGCCTTACTTTGACCTCAAGCCCGTGGACAAGACCAAGAGCCGCCTGAACGCGGTGGTCAAGCAGGCCAAGCGCAAGGACGTGACCGAGCTCATCAACGCCTGTGACGCGGGCCGCGAGGGCGAGCTGATCTTCCGCCTGATCGAGCAGTACGCCGGCGGCGCCAAGGGGACCTTAAGCAAGCCGGTCAAGCGCCTGTGGCTGCAGTCCATGACGCCCCAGGCCATCCGCGATGGCTTCGAGGCCCTGCGCACCGAGCAGCAGATGGCCGGCCTGGCCAGCGCCGCGCGCAGCCGCTCCGAGGCCGACTGGCTGGTGGGCATCAACGGCACGCGCGCCATGACCGCGTTCAACTCGCGCGACGGCGGCTTCTTCCTGACCACCGTGGGCCGCGTGCAGACGCCCACTCTGTCGCTGGTGGTAGAGCGCGAAGAAAAAATCCGCAAGTTCGTGAGCCGCGACTACTGGGAAATCCACGCCACCTTCGGCGCCGAGGCGGGCGAGTACCCCGCCAAGTGGTTCGACCCCAAGTGGAAGAAAGGCGAGGATGTGGAAGCCCGCGCCGACCGCGTGTGGTCTGCCGCCGAAGCACAGGCCATCGCCAACGCCGTGCGCGGCCAGCAGGCCACGGTCACCGAAGAGAGCAAGCCCACCTCTCAGGCATCGCCGCTGCTGTTCGACCTGACCAGCCTGCAGCGCGAGGCCAACGGCAAGTTCGGCTTCTCTGCCAAGACCACGCTGGCCCTGGCGCAAAGCCTGTACGAGCGCCACAAGGCCCTGACCTACCCGCGTACCGACTCGCGCGCGCTGCCCGAAGACTATCTGCCGGTGGCCAAACAGACCTTCGAAATGCTGGCCGACAGCGGCATGCGGCATCTCGCGCCGCACGCGCTCACGGCACTGAACAACAACTACGTGCGCCCGTCCAGGCGCATCTTCGACAACAGCAAGGTGAGCGATCACTTTGCCATCATCCCCACGCTGCAGGCGCCCAGTGGCCTCAGTGAAGCGGAGCAGAAGCTGTACGACCTGGTCGTGCGCCGCTTCATGGCCGTGTTCTTCCCCAGTGCCGAATACACCGTCACCACGCGCATCAGTACCGTGGCCCCGCACAGCTTCAAGACCGAAGGCAAGGTGCTGGTCAAGCCCGGCTGGCTGGCCATCTACGGCAAGGAAGCGGCCGACGAAGTGGAAGGCGGCAAGGACGGCGACAAGGGCCAGAACCTGGTGCCGGTCAAACCCGGCGAAATGGTCAACACCCTGCAGGTCGATCCCAAGGGCCTCAAGACCAAGCCCCCCGCCCGCTACTCCGAAGCCACGCTGCTGGGCGCCATGGAAAGCGCCGGCAAGCAGATCGACGACGAAGAACTGCGCTCTGCCATGCAGGAAAAAGGCCTGGGCACCCCGGCCACGCGCGCGGCCATCATCGAAGGGCTGCTGACCGAAAAATACATGCTGCGCGAAGGCCGCGAGATCATTCCCACGGCCAAGGCCTTCCAGCTCATGACGCTGCTGCGCGGGCTGGAGGTGGAAGAACTCTGCCGCGCCGACCTGACCGGCGAGTGGGAGTACAAGCTCTCGCAGATGGAAAAGGGCCAGCTCAGCCGCGAAGCCTTCATGGCCGAGATCGCCGCCATGACCGAGCGCATGGTGAAAAAGGCCAAGGAGTACGACCGCGACACCATCCCTGGCGACTACGCCACGCTCGAATCGCCTTGCCCTAACTGCGGCGGCGTGGTGAAGGAAAACTACCGCCGCTTTGCCTGCGTGGGCAAGCCAGGCGCGGAGCCCTGCGGCTTCAGCTTCGGCAAGTCGCCCGCAGGCCGCACGTTTGAAACCGCCGAGGCCAACGCCCTGCTGCGCGACAGGAAGATCGGCCCGCTAGAGGGCTTCCGCTCCAAGGCGGGCTGGCCCTTCACGTCCGAGATCGTCATCAAGTACGACGACGAGGCGCACAACTACAAGCTCGAATTCGACTTTGGCGACGACAAGAAGGGCGAGGAATCCGGCGAGATCGTGGAGTTCGAAGACGCATCGCTGGGCGCCTGCCCCATCTGCGGATCGGAGGTGCACGAGCACGGCAGCAACTACGTGTGCAGCAAGGCCGTGCCCACCGCCGCGCAGCCCACGCCCAGCTGCACCTTCAAGAGCGGCAAGATCATCCTGCAGCAGCCCGTGGAGCGCGAGCAGATGACCAAGCTGCTGGAGACCGGCAAGACCGACCTGCTCGACAAGTTCGTGAGCATGCGCACGCGCCGCGCCTTCAAGGCCCACCTGGCGTGGGACAAGGAGGCGGGCAAGGTCAACTTCGAGTTTGCGCCCAGCAAGTTCCCGCCACGCAAGCCCGCCGCTGGCGCCTACGCGACCAAAACCGCAGGTGCCGCAGGCAAAACCGTCGCAGCCAAAAAGGCGCCCGCCAAGAAAGCTGCGGCCACCAAGACCGCTGCCGCCAAGGCACCCCGCAAGGCCGCCGCAGGCAAGGCGCCCAGCGCTGCCCTGGCCGCCGTGATCGGCGCCGCGCCCGTGGCCCGGCCCGAGGCCGTCAAGAAGATGTGGGAATACATCAAGGCCCACAACCTGCAGGACCCCAAGGACAAGCGCACCATCGTCGCCGACGACAAGCTGCGCGCCGTGTTCGGCAAGGACAGCGCGGGCATGTTCGAGCTGGCGGGCATCCTGGGCAATCACCTGGGCTGATGGGCAGGAGGTGGTGACAGAGCGGGCCATAGACTGTCACCCGCATGGGCTAAGCTGGATCCACCTCCCGTCCACACACTCAAACCCCTGGCCATGCAGCAGCAACTTTCCACGCTTTCCAGCAGCCCCACCCGCTCCCTGCCATTGACGGGCGCCAGCAATTTCCGCGACCTGGGCGGCTACACCGGCCACGGTGGGCAGCCGGTGAAGTGGCGCCGCCTTTTCCGCTCGGACCACCTGGCGGCACTCACGCCGCAAGACCAGGCCCTGCTGGCCGGGCTGGGCGTGGCCCGCGCGGTGGACTTTCGTGGCCAAGCCGAAAGCGCGGCCCATGCCTACGCCCTGCCCGGCGTGGCCCGGCACCCGCTGGCCATCGAACCCACCGTGGTGCAGCGCGCCCTGGAGCTGCAACGTGCTGGCCGCCAGCTCACTGCGCAAGACGCCGTGGCGCTGATGCAGGAGACGTATCGCGGCTTCGTGCACGACAACGCCCCGCGTTTTGCAGCGCTGTTTCGCCTGCTGCTGGCCAGCGACGCGCCCACCGTCTTCCATTGCACTGCCGGCAAGGACCGCACCGGCTTTGCCGCCGCCCTCATCCTGCTGGCCCTGGGCGTGCCGCGCGACGTGGTCATGCACGACTACCTGCTCACCAACGCGCTCTACCAGCGCCCGCCCGGCATGGGCAGCAACGCCCCCGAGGAGGTGCTGCGCGTGCTGTGGCGCGTGCAGGAAGAGTTTCTGGATGCGGCGCTGCACTCGGTGGACAGCGATTTTGGTGGCGTGCAGGCGTATCTGGTGGAGGTGCTGGGCGTGGATGCAGCCGCGCAGAAAGAGCTGGCGGGGCGGTATCTGCAGGCAGTGTGATGTGTGGCCATGGGCGTCGCCTGTCAGGCGCTGCCATGCACTTTTGAATTACCTGCGCTGAGGCTCTCGCCGCACAAAACTGGCCGTATCGCGTGTCACCTTGCCCTCGGGCGGGCAGAGTGCAGCGCGCAAGCACGGTGAATGCTTCATGGGGATGCGGTCGCTGCAGAATGGGTGGGCGGGCCCAGCAAGCCGCAGGCATCGGCTTCGCATTGCGGGGCTGCACGCCGTCACAAAAACCCCAAGGAGACACCCCCCATGCTGCATCGCCGTCTTGTACTTTCCGTGGCCGCCGGCCTCGCCCTGGGCTGCGCCTCGCTGGCCCATGCGGCCTGGCCTGACAAGCCCATCAAGCTGATCGTTCCATTCCCGACCGGGCAGGCCACCGATATCTTTGCGCGCGCCCTGGCCGAGCAACTGGGCCAGCGCCTGGGGCAGAACGTGGTGGTCGAAAACAAGGCCGGGGCAGGCAGCAACATCGGCAGCGAGTTCGTGGTGCGCTCGACCCCCGATGGCTACACGCTGCTGGTGGCGGGCAGCGCGATGGCGGTGAACCAGACGCTCTACAAGAAGGTGTCGTTCGACCCCACCAAAGACCTGGTGGGCATTTCGCTGATTGCCAAGGTGCCACTGATCTTTCTGGCCACGCCGGGCTCGGGCATCACGTCGATGAAGCAGCTGGTGGAGCAGGCGCGCAAGGCGCCGGGCCGCCTCAACTATGCCAGCGCGGGCATTGGGGGCACGCAGCATCTGTCGGGCGAGATGATGAAGTCGCGCGCTGGCGTGTTCGTCACCCACATTCCCTACCGGGGCAGCGGCCCGGCGCAGGCGGATTTTCTGGGCGAGCAGGTGCCGCTCATGGTGGATTCGGTCACGGCCGCGCTGCCGCACATTCAGAGCAAGCGCGCGGTGCCGCTGGCCGTGACATCGGCGCAGCGCTCGTCGCAACTGCCCGAAGTGCCCACGGTGCGCGAGAGTGGCGTGCCCGAGTTCAAGGACTTCGAGGCCGTGGGCTGGCTGGGCTTGATGGCGCCCAGGGGCACACCGCCCGAGATCACCCAGCGCCTGAACCGCGAGGTGGTGGATCTGCTGCGTGGCGAGCCGCTGGCGCGCTTCATCCGGGATCGGGGTTCGGAGCCCGCACCCACCACGGGCGCCGAGTTGGATCGCTTCATCGCCAGCGAAATAAAGCAGTGGGGCGCCGCGGTGAAGGCGTCGGGTGCGTCGGTCGATTAGGGGCTGCCCAAACCCTGCGCAGAGACTGCGGCGTTGGCCTCAGGGTGTCCAAGCCGTGCGCCTTCTGTCGCCAGCCCCGGGCCCCGCCCGGCGGCAATGGCCCGGCGCAAGCCGTGCCTCCACCCCGCTGCGCGATACTTGGGCGCATACGGTAGTCGGCACTGCCTGCTCCGGCATACGGGGATGCAGGTGTAGTGCGCCCCATGGCCGAAGGAGTGGCGAGTGAAATCTGCAAGTGATCAATGGTTCGACGAGGCCTACTACCAGCGCTACTACTACGACAAGAAAACCAGTGTGGTCGACCCCGAGCATGCCGAGCGGCTGGGCGACTTTGTGTGCAGTTACCTGCAGTACCTGCGCGTGCCGGTGCAGCGGGTGCTCGATGTGGGCTGCGGCATCGGCCTGTGGCGTGCGGCGCTGGCGCGGCATTTTCCCGATGCCAGCTACCACGGCGTGGAGTTCAGCGAATACCTGTGCACCCGCTTTGGCTGGGAGCGCGGTTCGGTGGTGGACTATCAGGCACATGACCCGGCCGAGCCCTTCGATCTGGTGATCTGCCAGGGCGTGCTGCCCTACCTGAACCCGTCCGACCTGAAACTGGCCTTGCGCAATCTGTGCCAGCTGAGCCGGGGCGCGCTGTATGTGGAAGCCGTCACGCGCGAAGACTACGAGCGCGACATCATCGACGACGAGCTGACCGACCCGCGCCTGTTTCGCCACCGGGCCGAGCTGTACCGGCGCGGCCTGCAGGAAGGGTTTGCCGAGATCGGCGGCGGCGTGTGGTTGAGCCACCGGTGCGAAGTGCCGCTGTTTGCGCTGGAATGCGCGGGCGGGCGTTGAGCATGTCTTGCGTGCCCGCACCACCCCATGCCGTTGCCCGCCAGCGCGCCGAGCGCCTGGCGCGCAGCTCCAAGCCTTTTCTGGCGCGCGGCGGCCCGCGCGGCGAGCGCTGCCCCGGTTGCCGCCTGCTGCCCAGCCACTGCCTGTGCGCGCTGCGCCCGGCCGTGCCCACGCGCGCGGGCGTGTGCCTTCTGATGGGCGATGTCGAGGCGCTCAAGCCCAGCAATACCGGCTGGCTGATCGCCGATGTGGTGGCCGACACCTTTGCCTTCGGCTGGGCGCGCACCGTGGTGCACCCGGATCTGCTGGCCCTGCTGGCCGATCCGCAGTGGCAGCCGGTGGTGGTGTTTCCGGGCGAAGGCGTGGCGCCCGAGCGCATGGTGGAGTCCCTGCCCCGCAACGCTGACACAGAAGCCCCGGGCGGCACCACCGGCAAGCGCCCGCTGTTCATCTTGCTGGACGGCACCTGGCCCGAGGCGCGCCGGATGTTTCGCAAAAGCCCCTATCTGGATCGCCTGCCCGTGCTCCGCCTGCAGCCCGGGCAACGCTCACGCTACCGCCTGCGCCACACCCTGCACGATGACCACCTGTGCACCTGCGAGGTGGCAGCCCTGTGCCTCGAACTGGCCGGCGAGACCCGCGCGGCGCAGACGCTGGAGGCTTACCTGGATGTGTTCACCCACCACTACCTGCAGGCCAAGAACCAGCTGCCGGTGGACGAGGGCAACGCGCTGCACCAGCGCCTGCGCGATGTCAGCACAATGGCCTGAGCCTGCGCGCAAACTCCGGTACCTTGCGCCGGTGCCTTACAGTAGCCGCCCTGCTGGCTGCAAGCCAGGCCCACCCCCAACACACCAGCCCCCAGGGCTCCCCCCATGACCAAAGACCTGGCACGACAGAACGAACTCAAACCCATGGCGCTGTGCGAGCCCTGCCAGGGCATCCAGCGCAACTGGCGCAAGGCGCCCGGCCACGCCGAACTGGTGCAGCGCGGCAACCGCAAGGAAGACCGCGATCACGGTGAAGTGACCATCACCCGCTATGTGTGCGACCGCTGCGGCACGGCCTGGGAGTACGAGAACGACAAGACCAACCAGAAGGCCGGCTGGTCGGTGGTGGGGCGCTGAGCCAGCGTTGATTTCTTCAATTGCTCTTTTATTGATAGCTGTTAGCGCCTTTTCAATAAGGGTTAGCGACCAATATGGTTTGCATTTTCTGCAGCGATGACTCGGAACTCCGGCGAAATCCGCCCATCCTCCGCAGCCGCCTGCCAGAACTGCAGCGCCAGTGCCTTCGCCTCCTGCCACTCGCCCAGCGTGGCGGCCGTGGGTTGCAGCGGGCGGCTGGCAAAGTCGCGCGGCACCAGCTCGCCACCCACGGGCGCATACAGCATGGGCAGCATGTCGTAGGTGGGTGACAGCGCCCAGTCGTCGCCCTCCAGCACCAGCGAGATGTTGCCGTAGTGCCGGTCGGTGTTGGCGATGAGCTGGCCGTAGGCCTCCAGCAGGCGCAGGGTGCGGGCATCGGCCTGCGTGAGCAAGTTGCGCGTGGCCATGCGGTTGGCGGTGGCGGCCCAGTTGTCGATCTCGCCCACGTATTCGGCGTTGTAGACCTGGAGCGAAACCATGCCAATACGTCCGCCCAGTCCGCCCATACCCTGCGGGTCGTTCGCTGGCACCGGTGTACGGTCAAAGCGCTCGGATTCCAGAAACACGCGCCCCGCGCCCGTGAAGAGCTGCGTGCGCGCGGCCGGCAGCCCCGCCTGTGCCAGCGTGTGCAGCGCCAGGTGTTCGCACACCAGCAGGTCGCGCATGCGCTGGTCGGCCGGGGAATCGCCAGCGGGCGAGAACTTCACGATGACATGCCGCCCGGCGGTGAGGGTGCAGAACTTGGGCTGCTCGCCGCCCGCCGACGAGCCCGCGTGCGTGCCCTGCATGGCCTGCTCGGCCAGCTGCGGGTAATCAAAGGCCGAGGCGGCGCGCGATGCACGCACGGGCAGGGTGTGAAAGCGCTGGAACGCGGCCTCGCCCATGATGAGGTTGCCTGGCAGATCGTCGCCATACAGCGTCATGGCGCGCAGCACGTCGTCGTCGCTCCAGTGGCGTGGGTCGTGGCCCAGTTGCAGTTCGGGGTGGGCATGGGCAAAGGTGCGGCCCATGAAGCCCTGGGGCCGCATGTCGTCCAGAAACCAGGGCAGACCATCGTGGCGGCGATGTTCGCCATCGACCTCGTCCACCCAGAAAGCGCCCCCTTCCAGCGGCACCATGCGCGCAAACGGCGATGGGCGGCCCTGTGCGTCAATGTGCATCACCAGCACTTCGTTGCCCACACCGGGTACGGTGCGGGGCAGCACATAGCGTTGCGATCGCGCCGCGCCCACCTTCTGCACCTGGCCGGCATGGATCAGCGGAGCCAGCGCACGCGACACCGTGGGCTGGCTCACACCCAACAGGTTCTGCAGCTCGGCGCTGGTCAGCACGCCGCCTTGCCGGCGCAGGGCCTGCAAGGCGTTGGGGGTGAGTTCGTGGGAACTTTTCATGAATGATTATATGAATAGATATATTTTTGTAAAATTCCATTGAATTCAATGGATGTATTGAATATCTGAATAGATAAAAATAATACGTTTAATGGTATGGCTTCGCAAAGATCAACGATGGTGCGGCACCTTTTCAGCGAAGCCGTGTCCCACCTGCATTCCAGGAGACCACCCATGCTGCACCGCCGCCGATTTCTGACCACCGCCACCCGCGCCATGGCCCTGGGGGGTGCGGCGCTGCTGGGGGCGCGTGGTGCGCAGTCCCAGCCCAGCTACACCGTGCCGCTGGCGCAGTTGCAGGAGATGGTGGGGCAGAAGTTTCCGCGCAGTGTGCCGGTGCAGGGGCTATTGGATTTGACGGTGCAGGCGCCGCGCCTGCGCCTGCTGCCCGAGGTGAATCGCCTGGGTGCGGTCATGGCGGTGGATGCGGCAGGCCCTGCGCTGCGGCGCAGCCATGCGGGCAGTTTCGATGTGGAGTTTGCGCTGCGCTACGAGGCCAGCGACCGCAGCCTGCGCGCCCACCAGATCCGGCTGGGGCCGCTGGATTTCCCCACCCTGAGGCCCGCCGTCACCGAACTCCTCAACGCCTACGGCCCGGTGCTGGCCGAGCAGGCGCTGCGCGAAGTCACGCTGCACCAGCTGCGCCCGCAGGACACGGCCGTGTTCGACGGCCTGGGGCTGCAGCCGGGGCCCATCACGGTAACGGCCAAGGGGCTGACGGTGGCCTTTGTGCGCCAGCAGCCTTGAATCCGCTGCGGTGCAGAACGCTTCTGTTTTGATAGCTTTTGGCGATTGATGCAAAAGCGCTTGAGGCGTATTTCATCCAGAATATGCCGTCCAGAGAGGCTGTGCGCCTTGCACGATGTCCGAGGGGGCCCATTCCACCGTCCTGCACAGTGCACCGCAGTGTTCCATCCGGCGCACTTTCGCTGCGGTAGCGTTGGCCCCATATTCCACCCACATGCCGCCCCATCGTGGTGGTGCACCAGCCAAAGGAGTTCCTGATGCCGTCGTCCCCAACCACCGCCACCCTGCCCATCGTGCAAGCCCAGGCGCTGGGCCCGCTGTGGCCCACGATGGACCCGTTCCTGTTCTGCGCCCACCATGACGACGCCTACCCCGCAGGCAACGGTGCCTTTGCGCCCGCCGTGTCGCTGGAAGACCGCCAGATCGGCAGCGATTTCAGCCGCAAGGACGGTTGGAGCATGTACCACGGCGACACCGTGCCGGGCTTTCCGGGCCACCCGCACCGCGGTTTTGAAACGGTGACGCTGGTGCGCAAGGGGCTCATCGACCATTCCGACTCGCTGGGCGCGGCCGCGCGCTTTGGCGGCGGCGATGTGCAGTGGGTCACGGCCGGCAAGGGCATCGTGCACTCGGAGATGTTTCCGCTGCTCAACGCCACCGAGCCCAACCCGCTCGAACTCTTTCAGATCTGGCTGAACCTGCCAGCGCGCAACAAGATGGTGGCGCCGCACTTCACCATGCTGTGGAACGAGCGCATTCCGCGCCTGGTGCACCGCGATGCCGCAGGCCGTGCCACCACGGTGACGGTGGTGGCGGGTGCCTTGCCCGGCGCACCCGCACCGCTGGCGCCGCCGCCCGAGTCCTGGGCCTCGCAGCCCGAGGGCGACGTGGCCATCTGGACGCTGCATCTGGAGCCCGGCGCCCAGTGGACGCTGCCTGCGGCACAAGGCCAGGGCACGCGCCGCATGCTGTACTTCTTCGTGGGCGACAGCCTGCGCGTGGGCCCGCAGGACGTGGACCGCCACGCCGCGCTGGAGGTGGCAGCGGGCCAGGACTGGCTGCTGACCAACACCGGCGCCAGCGCCGTGGAATGCCTGCTGCTGCAGGGCCAGCCGATTGGCGAGCCCGTGGCGCAATACGGCCCCTTCGTGATGAACACGCAGGCCGAAATCATGCAGGCCATGAACGACTACCGCCGCACCCAGTTTGGCGGCTGGCCCTGGCCCGAGCAGGACCCGGTGCACGGCACCGAGGCGCGGCGCTTTGCGCGCTATCCGGGCGCGGACGCCGAGGAACAGCCTCCCAAGGCTTGAGAGGCTGAGACGGCAAGCTCAGGGCGCGAAGCTGGCAGCCTCCGGCGTGCGGCCCAGCTCCTTGAGCACCTTGAGCGTGACCGCCATGCCGGTGTTGCCCGCGGGCACGCCGGCATAGACGGCGGTCTGCAGCAGCACCTCGCGGATGGTGTCCAGGTCCAGGGGCGCGGCCTCGCTGTCGGTCGGATCGGCCTGCAGCCCGGTGCGTATGTGCAGCTCGAACTCCTCCCAGCGGCCCATGGCGGCCGTGATGGCCAGCACCATGATGCGGCGCGTGCGGCGCTCCAGCCCCGGGCGGCTCCAGATGCCGTCCCAGGCATAGGCGGTGATCATGCGCTGGAACTCCACATTGAGCACATTGGCGTTCTCTACGGACCGGTCCACCCAGGCATCGCCCAGCACGCGACGGCGGTTAGCCAGGCCTCGCTGCAGGCTGTCGGTGGCTTCAGGAACAGGTGTTGGTGTGTTCTGCATTTACAGTGCTTTCTTCAAAGGCGGCTGCTGAATGGGTTGCCAGAAGGGCCAGGCACTCCCGCTGCGAAGCCTGCACGGCCTGCTGCGGGTCGCAGGCCAGGGCCAGCGCGCAGCGCAGCAAAGGCAACCGTTCGGGCGCGGTGCGGTCGGCGGCCCATTGCAAGAGCAGCTCCTGCAGCTCGCACTGCTGCTCCAGCGCCAGGGGCGCGAGCTGCTCCACTGCGGCCAGAGCCTCATGCTTGCCGGTGAAGGGCGCCAGCGCATGCACACAGGCTTCCGAAAACACCAGGCCCCGCAGGCTGGCCACATGGTCCAGCATGCGCCGGGGATGAACCTGCAGCGTCTGCGCCGCATGGCGCAGCGCCGCGGCCGCGCCATGGGCGTGGCGCCACAGGTCGGGCCACTGGGCGACTTCCGCCTGCCATTCACCCAGCGCGCGTTCATGGGCCTGTGCCATGCAGCCCAGCAGCAGGGCGGCCAGCGGCGGCACGGCCTGGGCCTGGGCCACGGCCTGCATGCAGTGCACGGGATTGCGCTTGTGCGGCATGGCGCTGGAAGTGCTGCCGCGCGCGGCCTCGCTGATCTCTCCCACCTCGTATTGCGACATCAGCGACCAGTCGCGCGCCAGCTTGGCCAGGCTGCCGCAGCAGACGGCCACTTCCATGGCCAGGCGCATCCAGGTGTCGCGCTGCGTATGCCAGCTGCGGCCGCTGGCCCCAAGGCCCAGGTTCCGCGCCAGCGCCTGCTCCACCGCCAGCCTGTGCGTGCCCAGGGTCGCGCCGTTGCCCACGGCGCCGCCCAGTTGCACGCACAAGGCCTGGGGCGCCAGCTGCGCGAGCTGGTCGATGCTGCGTTGCAGCGCCGCGGCCGACTGCGCGCATTTGAAGCCGAAGCTCGTGATCTGCGCTGGCTGCAGCAGGCTGCGCGCCAGCATGGGCGTGGCTGCATGCCGCGTGGCCAGCTCCACCAGCGCTGCGACCAGGGCGTGCAGCTCGGCCAGCAGGGCTTGCAGCGCCTGCTGGGTGAGCAAGGCGCTGGCCGTGTCCACGGCATCCTGTGTGGTCGCACCCCAGTGCAGCCAGGGCAGGCCTTGGGGGGCATGGGCTTGCAGCCACTGCTGCAGCGGCGTCACCAAGGCCAGGCCCAGCGCACCGCTGGCGCGCGCCTGTTCGGCGATGCTGTCGCGGTCCAGCGGCGCCTGAGCGCAGGCGCTGGCAATGGCCAGGGCCGCAGGCTCCGGAATCAGCCCGCAGTCGGCCTGCGCCCGGGCCAGGCCGGACTCGAAGCGCAGCAGGGCCTGCAGCCACTGCGCATCGGAAAACCAGGCACCGCCGCCTGCCGGGCCCAGATAGTCGTTCACCAGGGTCATGCTGCTCGTGCCGGCTTCAGGCCGTGGCTCCCGACGCCTTGATCACCGCCGCCCACTTGCTGCTTTCCTGGCGGATGCGGGCTGCGTACTGCTTGCTGTCGCCCAGCAGCGGCACGGCGCCTTCCACCTCCAGGCGCGACTGGAAGCTGCTGGAGGCCGCCACCTTGAGAATGTCGCGCCCCAGTGCATTGACCGTCTCCTGCGCCGTGCCCTTGGGGGCCAGCACGCCATAGGTCAGCGAGCTTTCGAAATCCGCCAGGGCCGGCACGCCCGACTCGGCCACCGTGGGCACGTCGGGCAGCTGCGGCTGGCGCTTGGCGCCGGTCACGGCCAGGGCGCGCAGCTTGCCCGCTTTCACGAGCGCCATGGCCGCCGGGATCACGCCGAAGCTGAAGTCCACATTGCCGCCGACCAGATCGGTCAGCGATGGGGCCGTGCCCTTGTACGGCACGTGGATGGCCTTGGCGCCCAGGGCGTGGGCGAACATCTCGCCTGTGAGGTGGCCGCCCGTGCCCGAGCCGCTGGAGGCGTAATTGAGCTCGCCGCCGCGGCGGCGCAGCAGCTCGGCCAGCTGGGCCAGGTTCTTGGCGGGTGAAGCCGCCGGCACCACGAGCAGCAGGGCCGAGGAGGCGAACATGGCCACCGGCTGCAGATCGGTGGAGGCATTGAACTTGAGACCCGGGTAGAGCGAAGGATTGATGGACACCGTGCCCGTATGGCCCAGCAGAAAGATGCTGCCGTCGGCGGGTGCGCGTACCACCATCTCCGTGCCCAGATTGCCGCCCGCGCCGGCCTTGTTCTCCACGATCATGCCGTAGCCGAAGGCCTCGTTGAGGCCGTGCGCCATCTGTCGCGCCAGCACATCGTTGCCGCCGCCGGGCGCGAAAGGCACGACGATGCGCGTGCTGCGCCGCTGTCCCCAGGCGGGCAGGACGGCCACGCCCAGGCTGGCCGCCACGCCGGCGGCCGCGGTGGCCAGCCACTGGCGGCGGCGCAGGATATCGGACTCGCGCATTTCTTGTCTCCTTGAAAGTTCGTTGTCCGCAGTGTGGTCCAGGCCGGCGCCGGAAAACAGGGCTTGCGGCTGGTATTTGTTTGAAGAAAATGTGTGAAATGGATGTCAGATACATACACAATTTCTTGTGCGTCGTGCAGACGGGCTCCATGTCCGAAGCCGCGCGCCAGCTCGACCTCAGCCCCTCGGCCATCGCCCAGCAGATGCGCGTACTGGAGGTCGGCCTGGGTGCTCCCCTGCTGGTGCGCCATGGCCGCAGCGTGCGCGCCACAGCGGCCGGCGAGCGCCTGTTCGAACGCGGGCAGCGGCTGTTGCAGGACTTCGACGGCCTGCGCGCATGGGTGTTGGGCGATGCCGATGGCGGCGAGCTGCGCCTGGGCACGGTGAACACGGCCCTGCACGGCTTTCTGCCCGCCGTCATGCAGGCCTTCGTGGCTCGCCATGAGCAGGTGCGCATCAGCGTGCGCGCCGGGCTCACGCCCGAGCTGTACACCGCCCTGGTGCAGTCCGAGCTGGACGTGCTGATCTGCCTGAAGCCCTCGTTTGACCTGCCCAAGACCGTCTGCTGGGCCGAGCTGCGCGAGGAACCCCTGGTCGTGCTGTGCCGCCGCGAGGACGCGCACCAAGACCCACTGGCGCTGCTACGCAGCCGGCCCCTGGTGCGCTACGACCGCGCGCTGGCCGGCGGGCGCCTGGCCGACCGCTACCTCAAGGCACAGGGCATAGTTCCCGTGGAGCGCATGGAGCTCAATTCGGTGCTGGCCGTGGCCATGATGGTCGACCAGGGCCTGGGCGTGGGGCTGGTGCCCGACATCGGCAGCGTGCTGGCCCAGGGGCGCGACGTATGCACGCTGGCGCTGCCGAATGGGGCGGGTGCGGGCGGCGACGGCCGCGCCCCGGATGCGCGCAAGGTCGGCCTGCTGTGGCTCAATACCTCGGCCCGCGCGCGCTGGGCGCGCAGCCTGCTTGAATGCGCGCGGCAATGCCTGGGTTGACGCGGCAGGGGAGCCCTGATCGTGCCCCGGAATAGCCCGAGTCGCCGACAATGGCTGTTTTGTGCGGTGCATGGGCCTGGTTCATGCGCCGCGGTTCCCGAAAGCCAAACCATGAACATCACCAAAGACACCGCCGTCACCATCACCTACAAGGTCACCACGCCCCAGGGCAAGCCGCTGGATTCCGGCAGCCTGTCGTACCTGCATGGCGGCTATGACAACATCTTTCCCAAGGTCGAAGCGGCGCTGGAAGGCCAGGCCGTCGGCTTCAGCGCGGCGCTTGATCTGGCCGTCGAAGACGCCTTTGGTGCCCGCGACGAAAGCCTGGTGCGCACCATCCCCAAGGCCGAGTTTCCCCCGGGCGTGAAGGTGGGCGGCCAGCTGCAGGGCGCGGGCGCCGATGGCCAGCCGCAGGTGTTCAATGTGGTCAAGATCAAGGGCCCCGAAGTGCACCTGGACGGCAACCACCCGTTGGCCGGCCAGGCGCTGAAGTTCAGCTGCAAGGTGACCGAGGTGCGCGCTGCAAGCGCCGAAGAGATCGCCCACCGCCACGTGCACGGGGCGCACGGCCACCAGCACTAAAGCGGCGCCGCTTCACCGGACGGCGGGTGAGCCCCCGTAGTCGAGGCAGGATAGACAGCCATGCACGATATTGCAGTTGGCCTTAACCCTGCTCAAAAGCGCCGCGTAACCTCCAGCCCTGCCGCGAGCGCACGGCGCAGGCCCGGTTCGTAGAACCGATGGTTGCCGTCGTTGACGATCACAGAACCAGCGTGTTTCTTGTTGGCCAGGTTGTCGACGCGGATGAACTCGCGTAAGGTCCATGGCCCGCTGCCTTGCTCAAAGCGAGCCACCACCCCAATCAGTGTGTGCCCGCCGGCCGACTCGCTGTTGAGATCGTTCACATACACCCGCCCTGTGCTGCGCACTTCCACTGTGAACACGCTTCCGGCCGCCCAGGTGCCGGCGAAATTCGGCGCCCAGGCCAGCTGTGCAAAGAGTTGTTGCTCAGGAATCCCTGGCATGCGATTGCCTGAAGGGACCCGCACCTGGGGATTCACGCCTGGGCACTGCGTGACAGTGCAGGTGCTAAAACTGTCCTGGTAATGCGCTCGCAGGTAGGTGTAGGCGGTAGTGAGGGTGAACGGGCCTACACCGTGCTCGGCCAAGAGCTCCAAGCCCTGGCGCCGTGTTCGCCCTGCGTTCTGAAACGTGGACCTGCCCCCGGTATTGTTCTGCACCACGATCTCGTCGTCGGTGCGGATGTCAAACACGGTTGCGTTCCAAAAACCAGCACCGCTGCGCCCGCGCAGGCCCACTTCGGCGTTGGTGCTGCGGGCTGCGTTCAGCGTGCTGTTGAAGCCGGCCGCGCCACTGCTCTGGTAGGCAACCTCGTTCAGCGTAGGGATCTCCAATCCCTTGCCCAGGTTGGCAAAAACCTGCAGGGCGGGGGTGATCTGGTACCGCGCTCCCACTACGGGAAGCGTGCCGCCGAAATCCCGGGCACCGCTATCGTTGCCATTGGCACCGCTGATGAATCGGTCGCTGGAGCTGTATTCGGCATGCACGCGGCGCACACCCGCGCTGAGGGTCAGCTGCTCGGTGCTCCATTCGGCCTGTGCATAAGGGTCGAGGGTGGTCCCGCGGTTCGTTTCATCGCGGCGCAAAGCACCCTGCACGCCCAGGGATGGACCAACGAAATTCTGGTAGCCCTTGCGCAGATCAACCTGGCGGTCGGACGCCAGCCCAGCACTCAGGTTGACGCGACCATGGGCGGCCTCCCCGGTCCAGCGCCAGCGTGCATTCCAGCCCCAGTAGTTCCGGTCCAGGTCAATCAGGCCGCCAGAACTGGTGATGCCCTGGGCACCTGTGGGAATGGACTGATATTGCACCACCTGGCGATTGCCACCATATCCCATCAATTCGATCTTGTGACCTCCGCCGAGCGCTTGGTCCCAGGCCAGGCCCAGCTGGCGTTGCGACACCGATTTGCGGGTGTTGTATTGGATCGCGGCCGGTGTGGTCTGCCGGTCGTCCGCATCAAACTCGGCACGCGACAGGCCCAACGGATCGAGCGCAAACCCTCGCTGTTGGTTGAACAGCAACACCGTGCGTCCACCGTCGTGGGCGCGCGAAAGTTTCATGTTTGCGGTGGTCCGGTCGGCCGCCGACTGCGCCCGTGCACCATCGGTTGCAAACTTGCCCACATCCAGCGCGTAGGACCAGCCGGGATCCTGCTCGGAGCCGGTATGGCCACTGACTTGGGTTGAAAAGCGCCACAAGCCATTCGCGCCCGCCGCAACACCGGTGCGGATCTCACCGGGGCGCCTACCGTCTTCCGTGTACAACAAGATCGCCCCGCCGCTGGACGCACCATATAACGCTGCGAACGGCCCGCGCACGACCTCGATGCGATCGGCGCTGCCCAGCGGAAAGTTCGCCGCTTGACCGGAGCCGTCTGGAGCGCTGGCCGGAATACCGTCAACAAACAGGCGCACGCCGCGCACCCCGAAAGTGGACCGGGCGCCGTATCCTCGGATTGACACTTGAAGGTCCTGTGCGTAATTTTCGCGATTGCGAATCACCAACCCCGGCACGCGCGCGAGTCCTTCGGACAGGTTGATCTGCAACTGGCCGTCGCGCAATTCGCGGCCGTCCACTACATCCACGGTGACCGCGCCGCGCCAGCGTTGCGCGACTGAGCCGCTGCCAGTGATCACTACCGGTGCCAAAGCCCCACCGTCGGGGACATCGGATTGCAGCGTCGTCTGGGCGTGCAGCCAAGCGGGTAGCACGGCGAGGGGGAAAATAGCAAGGTAGCGCACGATTGTTGGGTGGGCTGTGAAGGAAGTTGGGTGAACTCCGGGGAGGCTTAGGGGGCCTGAACGCTGATTTGTAGCGATGAGTACCACGCTGCGAGATCGTCGATCTCTGCATCGGTCAGGGGCTTGGCGATGACGGTCATCACTTCGTGCGAGCGCTTGCCGCTTCGATAGTTGTGGAGCTGCTCCGTCAGGTAAATGGCGGGTTGACCCGCAAGGTTGGGGGCGTTGGGCACCATCGCTATGCCCGTGGGGCCGTGGCAGACAGCGCAGGCCCCGTTGGCTTTGGTGCGGCCGACAACCGCGTCGGCGGCGTGCGCGGCACCGATGCTCAGCGCAGCGGTCACCATCAGGAGGAAAAATCGCATGGTTCTGGGAGTCCTTGTCAGGGTGCCCCCACGCTGGCCGCCAGCAAGGGTGGTCGCCAGCGCGGGGCATTAGCTTAGTTGCTGTGATCGCGCCAGATCAGTTGGGCGAATAGGTGACGCGATAGATTGCGCCGACGTAGTCGTCAGAGATCAACAGCGAACCGTCTTTCATGGGCGCCACATCCACCGGACGGCCTTTGTACACGCCATTGCCATCCAGCCAGCCTTCGGCAAATACCTCTGACTTGCCGGCCGTGCCATCGGGGTTGAGCGGAATGAAATTAATCAAACCGCCAGTGGCCTTGCTGCGATTCCACGAACCGTGCGCGGCTACAAAAATGCCACCCTGGTACTTGGCTGGAAATTGTTTGCCGTTATAGAACGTCATCCCCAGCTGAGCCTGGTGCGCTGGAAATTCCACTTGCGGAAACACCGCATTTGCCGGTTCCTTCATGTCTTTGAGGTCTGGCGCTGCAGCGGATCCAGCCACTTTGAACTTACCGTTCCAATAGGGGTAACCAAAGTGCTCGCCGGCTTTGGTGGACCTGTTGAGTTCACCCGGGGGAATGTCATCACCCAGACCGTCGGTCTGGTTGTCGGTCCACCACACGGTCTTGTCCTTGGGGTTGATGTCCATGCCGACCGAGTTGCGCACGCCGCGTGCAAATACCTCGCGCTTGGATCCGTCAAACGCATTCATGCGGATGATGCCGCCAATGCCCAGCTTGTCATACAGATCGACCTTATTGGCAGGTTGTACGTTGTGCGGTTGGCCCAGCGTGATGTAAAGCGTGCCGTCGTCGGAAACACGGCAGGTGCGTGCACCGTGGTTGTATGACTCTTCCTCTACGGGGATCAGCGCCCCCTGCGGAACCACTTCGGACACGGCGACATCTGGTCCCTCATAAAAGAACTCTGCCGCAGGAAAGTTGAGTACCCGGTTTTGCTCCACCACCACCAAGAATCCATCCTTGGTCCAGCACACGCCGTTCGGCACCTTGAAGTTGAGCGATGGAGCGAACGGCTTGACTTCGTCGGCCATGCCGTCGCCGTTGCGGTCTGTCACGGCCCATACGCGTGTTTTGCGGGTGCCAACAAACAGCATGTTGGTGCTTGGCGCCACGGCCATGTGCCGTGCGTCGGGTACGACGGCGTAGAGATCGATTTTGAAGCCCGGTGGCAACTTCACGGCCTTCAGATTGGCGCGGATGGCATCCGCGTTCTTGCCCTCTTGCGGTACAGGTGGAATGTTCAGGTCGGTGCCCGACACTTTCATCTGTTTGAGATTGGAGAGGTTGTCTTTCCCCGCTTGTGCCATGGCGCTGGTGGCAACGCCGCAGGCTAGCAAGGCCAGTAACAATTTGGTATTTTTCATGTGTCTCCTAGATGTGTTTGTGTTGGATATTTCCCGAAAATTACTTTCAGGCGAAACTATTTTGCAGATGGTAAGGGCAGGGACCGCTTTCCACAATCGCAATATGGATTTGGATGTTGCGTTACCCGTACGCTGGCGCCAGCGTGGTATCCCCCGCGTGTATTGGTTGCACCATGGCCGCGAGCCCGCGGCACGTGAGACATCCCCATGCCAATGACCCGCGTAGTCACCACGGATCTCAGTCATTGATTGCCGCCAAACGACCCGTTGCGCACGGGTTTTCGATAGGGAGGAGAGAGCGGCCTGATCTCGAATGGAGCCGGTTACGGCCCGTAATTCGATGCATTCTGAATGCGCGAAAACACCTCGATCAGCCATCTCTGGGGTTTTTGCGGAGGCTACTCACGAGGTCGCTGCAGGCCTGCTCCAAAAACTTCACGACGACATGACCGTACGGGTGACTGTGCTGCCCGACGATGCCCACTGGGCGCTCTCGTCCCTGGCGGGCTTGGAGCGCCGCATGCTTGACCGATCAGGGGGCGAGGCGGCGCGGGCCACCAGCATCGTGCGCTATGCACCCGGCGCGCGCTTTGACCGCCATGTGCACGGCGGCGGCGAGGAAATTTTGGTGCTGGAGGGCGTGTTCTCCGACGAAACGGGCGATCACCCCGCAGGCACCTACCTGCGCAACCCACCGGGCAGCGCCCACGCCCCGTTTTCGCGCGAGGGCTGCGTGCTGTTCGTGAAGCTGTGGCAGTTCACCGCGGGCGATACCGAGCCATTGCGCCTGGACACCCGCGCGGGCACCTGGCGGCAGGGCCTGGTGCCGGGCTTGACGGTGATGCCGCTGCATTCGCACGACGGCATTGACACCGCGTTGGTGCGCTGGGCGCCCCACACCCGGTTTCAGCCCCACACCCATCCGGGGGGCGAAGAGATTTTGGTGCTGCAAGGCGTTTTTTTCCGACGAATGGGGCCACTACCCGCAGGGCAGCTGGCTGCGCAGCCAGCGCTGGAGCCAGCACACCCCCTTCACTGGGGCCGAAGATGCGCTGATTCTGGTGAAGGTGGGGCACCTGGGCGCGACGTTTCTGGAGCCTTAACGTGCGGTGGCGCATGGCCGCCACGGTTGTCCTCATCTCCTTGGCCAACCAGCGGGCCACAGCGCTTTGCAGGCATCCGCCAGCGTCGCATTGGCGGCCCGTTCACGCCCGTCCGGCTGCCAACTATTCCGCCGCCTTGTCTCTGCGCAACGCACTGCGCAGCAGCCTCGTTGCCCGATCCCGCAGCCCCGCAGGCGGGCCCCGCCGCGCCGGCGGGTTCGCCTTGGCCTGTGCGCACGCCGCCAGAAAGTCGTTGAGGATGGCCGTGTCGTCCAGCGTGTACGAACTGGCCTTGTGGAACTCGGGGTGCCACTGCGTAGCCGCGATGTAGCCGCGCCCCGGCGCGGGTTGGAGGCGAATGGCTTCGGGCACGCCGTCGGGCTCGCTTAGCGCCTCCACCATAAAGTCGGGCGCCACGCGCTTGATGCCCTGGTGGTGGATGCTGTTCACCCGGGCGCGCGGCGTGTCGGGGTAGAGCTTGGCCAGATGCGAGCCGGCCACGATGTGGATGTCGTGGAAGTGCTGGTCGTATGTGGCGGCATTGCGGTGTTGCAGCGCACCCGGATGCTGGGTCTGTAGATCCTGGTAAAGCGCCCCGCCAAACGCCACGTTGATCAATTGCAGGCCCCGGCAGACACCAAATATGGGTTTGCCGGCCTGGGCAAACGCTTTCACCAGGGCCAGGTCGTACAGGTCGCGCACGCGGTCGCCCACCCATTCTTCGCGCAGGGGTTCCTCGCCGTAGCTGCCGGGCCACACATCGGCGCCACCGTGCATGACGATGCCGTCGAGCCATTCGGCATAGTGGTCCAGTGTGACGTCGCCGCGTGCCGTCTCGCCCGTGGGGCAGGGCACCATGACCACCATGGCACCGGCCGACATGAGCCAGTGGGCAATCGATTGCTCGACGTACTGCAGGGTCTTGCCAGTGAACAACGGGCGGGTGGGGTCGGCATGCTGGAAGCAGGCCGACAGGCCAATCTTGAGGCGGCGGGAAGCGGGCATGAAGAGGCTCCGATGGAGAACAGGCGCAGTGCGCAGCAAAACCGTGCGAGAGAATTTTGCCAATATGTTTGTAGCACCACACCCAGGCTACGTCTGTAGGAAAGTGTCGTGCATGCCTGTTCCGGCACTGGCGCTGGGTGCGCGCGCCGTGGCGCTGTTTCCCCGGATGGCGAACTGCTATTGACGGACGTCAAGTCGCGACCTGCGCTTGCGTGCATGATGAAGGCATGCGGTTGGCCATGGCCTGTCGCCATCCCGCTTCATTTTCACAAGGAGTGCCCTATGCAAGTACAAGTACACACCGACGACCACATCCAGGGTGGAGAGTCGCTGGCGCAATGGATCCAGGACGAGGCTGGCACCCGGCTCGCGCGGTTTCGGGACTACATCACGCGCGTGGAGGTGTTTCTGACCGACGTGGACGCCGGCAAATCGGGCGCGGAGGACAAGCGCTGCCGCATCGAGGCCCGCGTGGCCAGCCGCCAACCGGTGGCCGTGACCGCCGAAGCCGACAAGATGGCCGCTGCCTTCATCAGCGCCGTGGACAAGCTTATGCGCGCGCTGGACGCCGACCTGGGCCGGGCAAAGGATCGCCACGGGCGCGACACCATCCGTGACGCACAGGAATAAGCGCTGCTGCGCGGTTCGCCGGGCCCGGTCTTTCTGGGCAGGGCATAAAAAAACGCGCCGAAAGGCGCGTTTTTCATGGGGCCGCAGCGTTTACTTGGCGGACACCACGCGCACCATTTCCAGGCACTTGTTCGAGTAACCCCACTCGTTGTCGTACCAGGACACGATCTTCACGAAGGTGCCATCGAGCGCAATGCCGGCGTCGGCATCAAAGATGGAGGTACGGGTGTCGCCACGGAAGTCGGTGGCCACCACCTTGTCTTCGGTGTAGCCCAGCACGCCCTTCAGGGCGCCTTCGGACTGGGCCTTCATCTCGGCCTTGATTTCGTCGTAGGTGGCAGCCTTGTCCAGTTCCACCGTCAGGTCCACCACCGACACGTCGGAGGTGGGCACGCGAAACGACATGCCGGTCAGCTTCTTGTTGAGGGCCGGAATCACCACGCCCACGGCCTTGGCAGCGCCGGTGCTGGAGGGGATGATGTTTTCCAGGATGCCGCGGCCGCCGCGCCAGTCCTTGTTGCTCGGGCCGTCCACGGTCTTTTGCGTGGCGGTGGCGGCGTGCACGGTGGTCATCAGGCCGCGCTTGATGCCCCACTTGTTGTTCAGCACCATGGCCACGGGGGCCAGGCAGTTGGTGGTGCACGAGGCGTTGGACACGATGGCCTGGCCGGCGTAGGTGTCGTGGTTCACGCCGAACACGAACATGGGGGTGTCGTCCTTCGAGGGGGCCGACAGCAGCACCTTCTTGGCGCCCGCATCAATGTGCTTCTGGGCCGAGGCCTTGTCCAGGAACAGGCCGGTGGATTCGATCACCACGTCGGCGCCGACTTCGTTCCACTTCAGGTTGGCCGGATCGCGCTCTTGCGTCAGTCGGATCTTCTTGCCGTTGACGACCAGGGTGTTGCCTTCCACCGAGACTTCGCCCTTGAAGCGGCCGTGCACCGAGTCGTACTGCAGCATGTAGGCCAGGTAGTCGGGCTCCAGCAGGTCGTTGATGCCAACGACTTCGATGTCGCTGAAGTTCTGGATGGCCGAGCGCAGCACGTTGCGGCCGATGCGGCCGAAGCCGTTGATACCAATCTTGATCGTCATAGTCTCTCCAAAGTTGATTTCCGAAAATCCAAAACCCAAAGGGGCCTCGCATCACTGCGGGACCCCTTGCCAGATCACTTGCGCTGGAGCACGGCCAGCACGGTGGCTGCCACGTTCTCTTCGGTAAAGCCGAAATGCTTGAACAGCACAGGCGCCGGGGCCGATTCGCCGTAGGTGTCGATGCCCACCACGGCCGCGCAGCCGTATTTCCACCAGCCGTCGGTCACGCCCATTTCCACGGCCACGCGGGGTACGCCGGCAGGCAGCACGCTGCTCTTGTAGGGGATGTCTTCGCGGTCGAAGGTGGTGGTGCTGGGCATGGAGACCACGCGCACGGCGATCTTCTTGTCGGCCAGCAGGCGCTGGGCCTTCAGGGCCAGCTGCACTTCGGAACCGGTGGCAATGATCACGGCCTGGGCCTTCTTCTTCAGGCCCACGTCCGCAGGCTCGGACAGCACATAGGCGCCGCGCGAGATGTCGCCCAGGTCGCGCTTGGGTGCGTAGGGCAGGTTCTGGCGCGAGAGCAGCAGGGCGGTGGGCTTGTCACGGTTGCTCAGGGCCACGCTCCAGGCCACGGCGGTTTCGGCCGTGTCGGCGGGGCGCCAGACGTCGAGGTTGGGGATCAGGCGCAGGCTGGCGGCGTGTTCCACCGACTGGTGCGTGGGGCCGTCTTCACCCAGGCCGATGGAGTCGTGCGTGAAGACGTGGATCACGCGCTGCTTCATCAGCGCGGCCATGCGGATGGCGTTGCGGCTGTAGTCGCTGAAGGTCAGGAAGGTGCCGCCGTAGGGGATGAAGCCACCATGCAGCGCAATGCCGTTCATGATGGCGGCCATGCCGAACTCGCGCACGCCGTAGTTGATGTGGCGGCCACCGATTTTCTTGCCGCCTTCGACCTCGGTCTGCACCACGGCGCCTTGCTGGTCAAAGCGCAGGCTGGGCGTGCTCTTGGTGTTGGTGAGATTGGAGCCGGTCAGGTCGGCGCTGCCGCCCAGCAGTTCGGGCAGGGCTGCGGTGAAGGCTTCCAGCGCCAGCTGGCTGGCCTTGCGGCTGGCCACGGTTTCGCCCTTGGTGTGGGCGGCGACCACGGTGTCCACGGCCACTTGCGCAAAACGGGCGGGCAGGTTGCCTTCCATGCGGCGCTTGAACTCGGCGGCCAGTTCGGGGAAGGCCTTGCTGTAGGCATCAAAACGCTCGTTCCAGACGGATTCAAAACCCTGGCCATTGGCCTTGGCATCCCAGTCGGCATACACGTCTTGCGGAATCACGAAGGGCTCGCTGGTCCAGCCCAGGGCTTCGCGCGTGAGTGCGATTTCGTCGGCGCCCAGCGGCTCGCCGTGGGCCTTGGCCGTGTTGGCGCGGTTGGGGCTGCCCTTGCCGATGTGCGTCTTGCATACGATGAGGGTGGGGCGCTCGGTCTGCTGCTTGGCCTCTTCGATGGCGGCGTCCACCGTGTCGGCATCATGGCCGTCGATGGGGCCGATCACGTTCCAGCCGCTGGCCGCAAAGCGCTGCGGAGTGTTGTCGGCAAACCAGGGGGCGACCTGGCCGTCGATGGAGATGCCGTTGTCGTCGTACAGGGCAATCAGCTTGTTGAGTTTCCAGGCGCCGGCCAGCGAAACGGCTTCGTGGCTGATGCCTTCCATCAGGCAGCCATCGCCCAGGAAGGTGTAGGTGTGGTGGTCCACCACGGTGTGGCCTTCGCGGTTGAATTCGCTGGCCAGCAGCTTTTCGGCCAGCGCAAAGCCCACGGCGTTGGTGATGCCCTGGCCCAGCGGGCCGGTGGTGGTTTCGACGCCGGGGGTGTGGCCCACTTCGGGGTGCCCAGCGGTCTTGCTGTGCAGCTGGCGGAAGTTCTTCAGTTCGCCTATCGGCAGGTCGTAGCCCGTGAGGTGCAGCAGCGCATACAGCAGCATCGAGCCGTGGCCATTGCTCAGCACGAAACGGTCGCGGTCAAACCACTGGGGGTTGGCAGGGTTGTGCTTGAGGTGGCGGCTCCACAGCGCCACGGCCATGTCGGCCATGCCCATGGGCGCGCCGGGGTGGCCGGAGTTGGCTTGTTGAACTGCGTCCATGGCCAACGCGCGGATTGCGTTGGCCATCTGGTGGGATTGCTGGGTGTTGGCCATGGGGGAGGGTTCAGGGGTGGGAGGTTCAGGGGAAACCCCGCATTTTACCGGGGCGGCTTTCGTTCGCCTGAATTGGCCCGTGGCAGGCCTGGGGCAGCGGCGGCAATGCACTACAGTGCACGCCATGCAAGGACTGCATCTCACCGCCGATCTGCGTGGCTGCCGCTGCGTTTCCCAGCGCCTGCTGGATGCCGCCGCCCTGGCCCTGGCCTGCACGGATGCCGTGCGCGCTGCGGGGCTGCAGGCGGTAGGCCAGCTGTTCCACACCTTCCCGGCCACGGCGCAAGGCCCTGGCGGGGTGACCGCCACGGTGTTGCTGGCCGAGTCGCACCTGTGCGTGCACACCTGGCCCGAGCAGAGCGCCGTCACGCTGGATGTGTATGTCTGCAACTTTGGCGCCGACCATTCGGCCAGGGCCCAGGCCCTGATGGATGCGCTGCTGGCCCTTTTCGACCCTGCCGAGGTGCAGCGCCATGCCCTGCAGCGCGGCGCCGTGGGGCCCGCCACCGGGGCGGTGCGATGACGCAGTCCACTGCTGTGCAGGTGCCAGCCCTGGTGCTGGCGGCAGGCCGCGGCGAACGCATGCGGCCCCTCACCGACACCACCCCGAAGCCGCTGCTGCAGGTGCAGGGCCAGCCCCTGCTGCAATGGCATCTGCAGGCGCTGGCCGACGCCGGCGTGTCGTGCGTGGTGATCAACACCGCCTGGCTGGGTGAGCAGATTCCGGCCTACTTTTCAAATCAGAATGGCTTGTGGCGCATGTCAAATAAGCGCGAGCAGCTATCGATTTCATACTCCCACGAGGGCGTGGATTTTGGCGGCGCGCTGGAAACGGCGGGTGGCATCGCCCGCGCCCTGCCACAGCTGGGGCCGGTTTTCTGGCTGGCGGCGGGCGATGTGTTTGCGCCCGACTTCATGTTCGACCGTGCCGCCGTGCAGGCCTTTGCCGCCAGCGACCATCTGGCCCACCTGTGGCTGGTGCCCAACCCGGCGCACAACCCGCGTGGCGACTTTGGCCTGTCGGCCGACGGCGTGGCGCTGAACCTGCCCGCCAACGACCCCACACCGCGCTACACCTACAGCACCATCGCCCTGTTGCGCGCTGAACTTTTTGCGGCGCCCTGGTCCGATATCCCGGCGGGCAACCCCGGTGGCACCCAGGCCCCGCTGGCACCGCTGCTGCGCCGTGCGATGGACGCCGGCCGGGTATCGGCCTCGCTCTACACCGGCCGCTGGACCGATGTCGGCACACCCGAGCGGCTGGCAGAGCTCAACCGCTAAGACGATGGCGGCACGGGTTCCACGGCGATGGCCGGGCCCGCCTCGCAGTTGCGAAACAGCCATTGGCTGGGTAGAAACCTCGCCTGCGGCCCGTCGGGTGCGGGTTTGTCCAGCTCCGCCTGGATGTCGTAGGCAATGTGCGGCACGTGGAACAGGGCGATCTGGCCCTTCTTGCAGTTCAGTGCCGACACGACGGTGTTGGGCACCCAGCTCAGGCTGGCGCTGTCGAAGCGGTGCAGCGGGCCGATGCTCTGGTCCTGCGCCAGCTCCACGCGCATGGGAACGGTTTGCAGCGCGCTGGCCCACACGCCAGCCACCTGCACTGGCTGCGCGAAGCGCACGGCCTCCAGGCCATGCAACGCCAGCGGGCGGCCCGGTTCGCCCTTGTCGAAAGGGTCCCGGCGGTTGATCAGGCTGCCCGCAGGGATGGTCAGTTCGCCATACACAAAGTCCTGCGGCAGCACAAACCGCTCACGGCTTGCGCGGACGGAAGCGCCGTCTTGCCGGGCCTGTTGCGCACTGTGCGACAGGTAGAGCCGAACGCCCAGCCAGGCATTGCACAAAAGCGCCACGGCCAGCAGCACCTGCACCGTGCGCCGGGCCAGCAGCCATTTGCGGGGGACGTCGATCCAGCGCACATACACACCATAGACGGGCAGTGCGACGATCAGCACGAGCCCCAGCAACGGGACCAAGGTGGCCAGGATGAACTGCCAGAGGGAAGTGAACAAATCAGACATGCGATGGAGAAAGGGAAGAGGGTGCCCGTGCGGCACCGATAAGCCGGAAAGTGAAAGGAAATTCGCCGTCTGGCAGACCGTACTGCGCCCGGAGGGCTCAAAATGCGTGGATGAGTCTACCGACATCCATCTATGCCCAGCGTCGCGCCCGCCTTGCCTCGATGCTCGGCGAAGGCGGCATCGCCATCATCCCCACGGCGCCCGAGCGCCAGCGCAACCGGGACAGCGACTTTCTGTTTCGCCACGACAGCTATTTCTATTACCTCACGGGCTTCACCGAGCCGGGCGCCTGCCTGGTGCTCACGCAGGAAGGCCGCAGCACGCTGTTTTGCCAGCCCAAGGATCTGGAGCGCGAGATCTGGGACGGCTACCGGCTGGGCCCCGCGGCGGCGCCTGCCGCGCTGGGTGTGGAGGCCGCCCATGCCAGCAGCGATCTGGACACACAGCTGCCGCGCCTGCTGGAGAACCGGGCCTGCGTCTGGTATCCGTTTGCCACCCACGGCGGGCTGGCCGCCCGGGTGGAGGGCTGGCTGAATGCCGTGCGCGCCCGCGTGCGCTACGGTGCGCTGTGCCCCGCAGTGCAAAACGACCTGTGCACCCTGCTCGACGAGATGCGCCTGGTCAAGGATGAACACGAGCAGGCCATCATGCGCCGCGCCAGCGCCATCAGCGCCGGCGCCCACATCCGCGCCATGCAGCGCTCGGCCCGCATGCTGCGTGCGGGCGAAGAGGTGCGCGAATACCACCTCGATGCCGAGTTGCTGCACGAATTTCGCCAGCAGGGCTCGCAATACCCCGCCTACAGCTCCATCGTCGCGGCGGGGGCCAATGCCTGCGTGCTGCATTACCGCGCCGACACCGCGCCCGTGCGCGACGGTGAGCTGGTGCTGATCGACGCCGGCTGCGAACTCGACGGCTATGCCAGCGACATCACGCGCACTTTTCCGGCCAATGGCCGTTTCACCGGGCCACAGCGTGCGCTCTACGATCTGGTGCTCGCCAGCCAGGAAGCCGCCGTGGCCGCCACCCGGGCGGGCGCACGTTTCACCGACCCGCACGACGCCACCGTGGCCGTGCTGGCACAGGGCATGCTGGACCTGGGCCTGCTCGACAGGAACAAGGTGGGCACAGCGCAGGACGTGATCGACCAGCGGGCGTACTTCCAGTTCTACATGCACCGCACCGGCCACTGGCTGGGCATGGACGTGCACGACTGCGGCAGCTACGTGGAGCCCGGCGAGGTGGGCCAGGTGGGCCAGCGCAAGGACCCGCTCTCGGGCGAGCTGATCACCAATCGCCCCAGCCGCGTGCTGCGCCCGGGCATGGTGCTCACCGTCGAGCCGGGCATCTATGTGCGGCCCGCCGCGGGCGTGCCCGAGGCGTTTCACCACATCGGCATCCGCATCGAGGACGACGCCATCGTCACCGAGGCGGGCTGCGAACTGATCACGCGCGGCGTGCCGGTGCAGGCCGACGAGATCGAGGCCCTGATGCGCGCCTGAAGCGGGCCCCGCAGCGCGGTGCCCAGGCCGCGTGGCAGCCGATGGTTCCGCGGTGGTAACCGCTTCCGTGTAAAAATGGAAACTCAATTACACGTTCAGTGAGAAAGAGACACCTCCATGTCCACCCGTCGCGCCACCAAGATTGTTGCCACCCTGGGCCCCGCTTCCAGCGACCCGCAATTGCTCGAGCGCATGATCCGCGCCGGCGTCAACGTGGTGCGCCTGAACTTCAGCCACGGCAAGGCGCAGGACCACATCGACCGCGCCACGGCAGTGCGCGCCGCCGCGCAGCGGGCCGGGCGCGAGGTGGCGATCATGGCGGACCTGCAGGGCCCCAAGATTCGGGTCGGCAAGTTTGCCGAAGGCCGGGTGCTGCTGGAGCAGGGCGCACCGTTCGTGCTGGATGCTTCCCGCACCGAGCCGGGCGATCTGGCCGGCGTGGGGCTCGATTACAAGGAACTGCCGCGTGACGTGAAGCCCGGCGATGTGCTGCTGCTCAACGACGGCCTGATCGTTCTCACGGTGAACGCCGTGCGCGGCGAGGCCGTGCACACCACGGTGAAGATTGGCGGCGAGCTGTCCAACAACAAGGGCATCAACAAGCAGGGTGGCGGCCTCACGGCGCCGGCGCTCACCGCCAAGGACATGGAAGACATCCGCACGGCCATGGGTTTCCAGGCCGACTATGTGGCCGTGAGTTTTCCCAAGAATGCCACCGACATGGAGATGGCGCGCCAGTTGTGCAACGTGGCGGCGGCGGAATACCGCCACAAGCCGGGGCTGATCGCCAAGATCGAGCGCGCCGAGGCCATTCCGCACCTGGAGTCCATCCTGCGCGTGAGCGACGGCATCATGGTGGCGCGCGGCGACCTGGCGGTGGAGGTGGGCAACGCGGCCGTGCCGGCATTGCAGAAAAAGATGATCCGCATGGCGCGGGATCTCGACAAGGTGGTCATCACCGCCACGCAGATGATGGAGAGCATGATCACCAACCCCGTGCCCACCCGGGCCGAGGTGAGCGACGTGGCCAACGCCGTGCTCGACGGCACCGATGCGGTGATGCTCAGCGCCGAGACGGCGGCCGGAAAATACCCCCTGGAAACCGTGGAAGAGATGGCCAAGATCTGCGCCGCCGCCGAGGCGGCCGAGGACCATCGGCTGGATGCCGACTTCACAGGCCGCACCTTTGGCCGCATCGACCAGTCCATTGCCATGGGGGCGCTTTTCACGGCCCACCACCTGGAGGCCAAGGCCATCGTGGCCATGACCGACAGCGGCTCCACTGCCCTGTGGATGAGCCGCCACCGCAGCCATATCCCGATCTACGCGCTCACGCCCAAGGTGGCCACGCAGCGCAAGATGGCCATGTACCGCAATGTGCGCCCCTTGCTCATGGACACCAGCGCCGACCGCGACACGGCGCTCGCGCAGGCCGAAGGCCACCTCAAGAGCCGCGGCATTGTGCAAAGCGGCGACGTGTATGCCATTACCTGTGGCGAGCCCATGGGCGCACCGGGTGGCACCAACATGCTGAAAATCTGCCGCGCAAGCTGACCCCGTTCACGGCGTGAACCACGGCCAGGTCACCTGGCTGCAGGCGGCGGCTCGTCGGCTTGTGGGTTGTCGGCAAGCGCCAGGCGCCGGCGCAGCGCGGCAGCCGCGAGGTCGCACAGCCAGCCGGTGGTCCAGCACAGCCAGCCCGTCCACAGGGTGTGGCTCATGAAGTGGGCGCCACGCACCTGCTGGGCGCCGCCCAGAATCAGGCCTGCTACCAGCGATGCCGCCAGCCACAGGCGCGCGGCGCGCGGCTGGCGCCGCCGCAGCGCAAAGTAGCCGCCCACAAAGGCAAACCCCGCCGAGGCATGGCCCGCAGGAAAACAGCGCCCCCCTCCACCATCCACGATGCCCAGGGCCCAGTGCGATGCGTAGCGGGCCACGCCACCGAATTCGGCCAGATCCCAGGGGCAACTGGTGGCGCTCAGGCTCTTGAGGCTGCTCACTACAAACAGCGCCGCCAGCGCGCTGGCGGCCAGTTGCAGCCGCTCCCCCAGGTCGATGCGCCGCAGCAAGCCCACCGGCCACCATACGCCCAGGGTCAGCAGCAGCACCACAAGCCAGCCCAGATGGCGGGCATCTTCGTGCAGTACCTGCGTGAAGAACCACTGCTCGCGCATCGGGAAACCGGTGCCCGAGCCAAAAACATGGGCCAGTGCCCGGTCCTGCCCCAGGGCATCCCAGGCCAGCAGGCATGCCAATGTGCCAAGGGTCCAGGCCAGGGTTCCGCGCAGGGAGTGGGGTGGCGAGGTGGAAGCAAGGCTTGACTGCGACATGTTCGGCACGATAGGCGTGTGCGCTTAACGGGGTCTTAACCTTTTTCTGGGGGCCGTCGCGGTGACAATCGGGCCATGCGAATCCTAGTGGTCGAAGACGATGCGGGCATTGCCAACGGGCTGCGCACCAACCTGCAGCAGCGCGGCTATGCCGTGGATGTGTGCGATGGCATTGCGTCGGCCTGGGGCGCACTGCGTGCCGAGCGCTTTGACGCCGTCTTGCTGGACCTGGGACTGGCCGACGGTGAAGGCGGGGAGCTGTTGCACCGGCTGCGCGCCAGTCCGCCGGCCGCTGGCGTGCCAGCGCTGCCCGATCCTGCGACCCCGGTGCTCATCGTGACGGCCCGCGATCTGGTCAGCCAGCGCATCGCCGGCCTGGACCAGGGGGCCGACGACTATCTGGTCAAACCCTTTGATGTCGATGAACTCGATGCTCGCCTGCGTGCGTTGCTGCGCCGGGCGGCAGGCCGGGCCTCTCCGACCATACGCTACCGCGATATCGAAGTGGATCCGGCCGCGCGCACGGTGCTGCAGGCCGGCAAACCGGTCGATATGTCGCCGCGCGAGTTTTCCGTGCTGCTCGTGCTGCTGCAGGCCCGGGGCCGGGTGCTGTCCCGCCAGCAGATCGAGGAGCGCCTGTACAGCTGGCAATCGGCCATCGAAAGCAACGCGGTCGAAGTGCACATCCACCATTTGCGCCGCAAGCTGGGCAGCGGGTGCATCCAGACCATGCGGGGCGTGGGTTACTTCATGCCGCAGGAGGCCTTGTGACGGCAGCGCCGGGTTCCGCTGCCCGCCCCTCCCGGGGCCCGGTCCGCCACTCGCTGACCCGGCATCTGCTGCTGTGGTCTCTGGGGGCGCTGGTGCTTGTCTGGGGCAGCTTCGTGTTCGTGGGGTACCGCGCCGGTGTGAATGAGGCGGATGAGCTGACCGACGGCCATCTGGCCAGTGTGGCGGCGCTGCTCATCAATCTGCGCGCTTTTGAAGCCGTGGACCAGGCCGTCACTAAGCAGCGCCCCGCCATGCCCTGGCTCAAGGCGCATGACTACCAGCAGTCCATCAGCGTGGTGCAGTGGAATGCCGCAGGGCATGTGCTGGCGCACAGCGGCAGCGCACCATTGCCTGCCTTCAATGAGGCCGAGGGGTTCGCCGATCTGAGCCTGGGACCGCAGGCCGTGGCCTGGCGCAGCTTTTCGCAATGGGATGAGGCCGAAACCCGCAAGGTCATGGTGCTGCTGGAGTTGCGCGAGCGCGACGAGCTGGCGCAGGACATCGCCGACCAGATGGTCGAGCCGGGGTTGTGGCTGCTGCCGGTGGTGGCCCTGGCCCTGGGGCTGGCCTTGCACCGGGGATTGCGGCCCTTGTATGCACTGTCTGCGGATGTGGCCGCACTCGACCCTGCCATCGCGCAGCGGCTGGCGTCGCGCCACGCATGGAGCGAATTCGAATCGGTGGTGGCCTCCATCAATACGCTGCTGGAGCGGCAGCAGGCCGCGCTGGTGCGCGAGCGCCGTCTGGCCAACGAGGTGGCACACGAGCTGCGCACACCCTTGTCGTCGATCGCGCTGCAGGCCAGTGCGCTGGGCGGTGGGCTGGACCCGAACGCGCAGGCACAGGCCTTGGCGCGGATACAGCAGGATGCCTTGCGTGCGGGCCATGTGCTGAACCAGTTGCTGGCGCTGGCCCGGGCCAGCCGTGCCGAGCTGCACGAAGCCACGGCGCCGGTGGACCTGGCCGCCACGGCGCGCGCTGTGTGTGTCGACTATGCCCAGGCCGCATGGCATCGGGGGGGCGAGATCGCCGTGGTGGCGCCCGAGGCTTTGCCCATGGCGGGCCATGGGGTGCTGCTGGACCTGGCGGTGCGCAATCTGGTCGAAAACGCCCTCAGGCACACTCCGCATGGCACCCGGATTTCCGTGCAGATAGGGCAGTCCGACACCGGGGCGGTCTGGCTGCAGGTGTGTGACGACGGCGGGCGTGTCCAGGCGGCTGCGGGCAACGCCAGCATGGCGCGCCCGGCGGACAGCCTGCAGCTGGGGCATGAAATTGTGCTGCGTGTGGCGCAGATGCATAACGGCACCTTTGGCGTGGCGGCTGCGCCGGCGCCATTCACCACTTGCTACCGTCTGGATTTCCCACCACCCAGCGCTGTGGCGGCCGGGTAAAATCCGGGTTACCAAGCGGTTACCACCGCGCCGGCTGCCTGTCAGCGCCTCCCTCAACCCTGAACGGACTTCACCACCATGCCCCTCGTCTCGATGCGCGAACTGCTCGACCATGCTGCCACCAACGGCTATGGCATTCCTGCCTTCAACGTCAACAACCTGGAGCAGGTGCAGGCCGTGATGGCCGCCGCCGACGAGGTGGGTGCGCCCGTCATCCTGCAGGCCAGCGCCGGTGCGCGCAAATACGCAGGCGAGCCCTTCATCAAGCACCTGATCCAGGCGGCGGCCGAGATGTATCCCCACATTCCGCTGGTCATGCACCAGGACCATGGCACTTCGCCCAAGGTGTGCCAGGGCGCGATCGACCTGGGCTTTGGCTCGGTGATGATGGATGGCTCGCTGATGGAGGACGGCAAGACCCCTTCGTCGTTCGACTACAACGTCGAAGTCACGCGCAAAGTGGTGGAGCTGGCGCACAAGTACGGCGTCACGGTGGAGGGCGAGCTGGGCTGCCTGGGCAACCTGGAGACGGGTGATGCCGGGGAAGAAGACGGCATTGGCGCCGAAGGCAAGCTGGACCACAGCCAGATGCTGACCGACCCCGAAGAGGCTGCCCAGTTTGTCAAGGCCACCCAGCTGGATGCCCTGGCCATTGCCATTGGCACCAGCCATGGCGCCTACAAGTTCAGCCGTCCGCCCACGGGTGACATCCTGGCCATCAGCCGCGTCAAGGAAATCCATGCCCGCATCCCCAACACCCACCTGGTGATGCACGGCTCGTCTTCGGTTCCCCAGGATCTGCTGGCCATCATCAACCAGTACGGCGGCAAGATGAAGGAAACCTATGGCGTGCCCGTGGCCGAAATCCAGGAAGCCATCAAGCACGGCGTGCGCAAGATCAACATCGACACCGACATCCGCCTGGCCATGACTGGCGCGGTGCGCAAGTTCCTGGCCGAAAACCCCGAAAAGTTCGATGCCCGCGAATGGCTCAAGCCCGCGCGCGAAGCTGCCAAGGCGATTTGCAAGCAGCGTTACATCGAGTTCGGCTGCGAAGGCCAGGGGGGCAAGATCAAGGGTGCATCGCTGACCGTGATGGCCCAAAAATACACTGCAGGTGCATTGGCCCAAGTGGTCAACTGACGTTTTTTGCTCACCCCTTCAGCGCCAACCGGCAGCCCTTGTGCTGCCGGTTGGCGTTTTGGGGGGCTGATCAGGCGAGAGTGTCCCGGAGGAGGCGGGCCTTGCATTTTCTTCATGTAAGCTCGTGGTCAGTTAGCGCGCGCGGGTGCGTGTACGGAGCATCGCGGCCCGGTTCGATAGCGCAGCAAGCCACAGCGGGGCTCGCGTAACGATCACTCAACTTGGAGGAGACCATTCATGCAGGCAAACCCCATTCCACCGGTGCAATGCATCGGCATACCCAGGGAAACCTTCCCCGGCGAAAAGCGCGTGGCCACCGTGCCCGATGTGGTGGAAAAGCTGATCAAGCTGGGCTTCCGGGTTGCCGTGGAGTCGGGTGCCGGGGATGCCGCCAATTTCAGCGATGACGCCTACCGCGCCGCCGGGGCCCAGATCGCCGGCGACGCTGCCGCACTGTGGGCCGCTTCGGACATCGTCTTCAAGGTGCGCCCGCCCAGCAGTGGCGAAGTGGCGCTGATGCGCGAGGGCATGACGCTCATCGACTTCATCTGGCCTGCCCAGAACCCCGATCTGATGCAGCAGCTGGCCGCAAAGAAGGCCACGGTGCTGGCCATCGACTGCCTGCCGCGCACACTGTCACGCGCCCAGAAGATGGACGCGCTTACATCCACCGCCGGCGTCAGCGGCTACCGCGCCGTCATCGAGGCGGCCAACGCCTTCGGCCGCTTCTTCAACGGCCAGATCACGGCCGCGGGCAAGGTACCGCCCGCCAAGGTGTTCATTGCAGGCGCTGGCGTGGCGGGCCTCGCCGCCATCGGCACGGCGGCCAATCTGGGCGCCATCGTGCGCGCCAACGACACACGCGCCGAGGTGGCCGACCAGGTCAAATCGCTGGGCGGTGAATTCGTCAAGGTGGATTACGAAGAGGAGGGCTCAGGCGGCGGCGGCTACGCCAAGGTCATGAGCGAGGGTTTCCAGGCCGCGCAGCGCAAGATGTACGCCGAGCAGGCCAAGGACGCCGACATCATCATCACCACCGCGCTGATTCCGGGCAAGCCCGCGCCCAAGCTCATCACGGCCGAGATGGTGCAGAGCATGAAGCCCGGCAGCGTGATCGTGGACATGGCCGCCGAGCAGGGCGGCAACTGCGAGCTGACCGTGCCCGGCCAGGCCGTGGTGCGCCATGGGGTGACCATCGTCGGCTACACCGACCTGGCCTCCCGCTTGGCCAAGCAGTCGTCCACGCTGTACGCCACCAACCTGCTGCGCCTCACTGAAGAACTGTGCAAGGCCAAGGACGGCGTGGCCGTGGTCAACATGGAGGACGACGCGATCCGGGGCCTCACCGTGGTCAAGGACGGCGCGATCACCTGGCCCGCCCCGCCGCTCAAGCAGGCGCCTGCGCCGGCACCCAAGCCAGCGGCGGCTCCCGTGGCCGTGAAGAAATCCAGCCATGGCCCGGGTGAACCCATGTCCGCCAAGACGCTGACCATCGTCTTTGCCGTGCTGGCCTTGCTGTTCTGGGCCATCGGCGCCTATGCGCCGGTGGCCTTCCTGGGGCATTTCACGGTGTTCGTGCTGGCCTGTTTCATCGGCTACATGGTGGTGTGGAATGTCACGCCCGCGCTGCACACGCCGCTGATGAGCGTGACCAACGCCATCTCCAGCATCATCGCCATCGGCGCGCTGGTGCAGATTGCGCCACCCGATGCAGGCATCAACGGGCGCCCTGATGGGTTGATTCTCTGGCTGGCCTTTGCCGCACTGGTGCTCACGGCCGTCAACATGTTCGGTGGCTTCGCGGTCACGCGCCGCATGCTCGCCATGTTCCGCAAATAACAACGACAAAGCCAAGGAAAGACGAACATGTCCCAAAGTCTCGCTACCGTTGCCTACCTGGGGGCGGCCATTTTGTTCATCCTGAGCCTGGGTGGCCTGTCCAACCCGGAAACCTCGCGCCGTGGCAACCTGCTGGGCATGGTCGGCATGGCGCTGGCCGTGCTGGCCACGGTGTTCGGCCCGCGCGTCAGCCCTTCGGGTATTGCCTGGATTGTGGGCGCGCTGGTGGTCGGCGGCGGCATCGGCCTGTATGCCGCCAAGGTTGTCAAGATGACCCAGATGCCCGAGCTGGTCGCGCTCATGCACAGCCTGGTGGGCCTGGCGGCCTGCCTGGTGGGCTTTGCCAGCTACGTCGATACCTCGATCCAGCTGCAGGGCGCGGAGAAGATCATCCACGAGGTGGAGATCTACGTTGGCATTCTGATTGGCGCGGTCACGTTCAGCGGCTCGCTGATTGCCTTCGGCAAGCTCAACGGCAGGATCGGCGGCAAGCCGCTGCTGCTGCCCGGGCGCCACTGGCTCAACCTGGCCGGCCTGCTGGTGGTGGTCTGGTTCGGCCGCGAATTTTTGCGCGCCGAGACGATAGAACAGGGCATGGTGCCGTTGATGGTGATGACGGTGATCGCGCTGCTGTTCGGCATCCACATGGTCATGGCCATTGGCGGTGCCGACATGCCGGTGGTGGTGTCCATGCTCAACAGCTATTCGGGCTGGGCGGCGGCGGCCACGGGCTTCATGCTCTCGAACGACCTGCTCATCGTCACCGGCGCGCTGGTGGGCTCTTCGGGCGCCATCCTGTCGTACATCATGTGCAATGCGATGAACCGCAACTTCATCAGCGTGATCGCGGGCGGCTTCGGCTCGGGCGCCGGCACGCCCGCCAAGAAGGGTGATGCAACAGAGCCGCAGGGCGAGGCGGTGCCCGTCAGCGCTGCCGAGACCGCCGAGCTGCTGCGCGAGGCCAAGAGCGTCATCATCGTGCCCGGCTACGGCATGGCCGTGGCCCAGGCCCAGCACACGGTGAACGAGATCACCCAGACGCTGCGTGCAAAGGGCGTCAATGTGCGTTTTGGCATCCACCCGGTGGCGGGGCGCATGCCCGGCCACATGAACGTGCTGCTGGCCGAGGCCAAAGTGCCCTACGACATCGTGATGGAGATGGACGAGATCAACGAGGACTTCCCCGAGACCGACGTGGCCATGGTCATCGGCGCCAACGACATCGTGAACCCCAGCGCCCTCGACGATCCCACCAGCCCCATCGCGGGCATGCCGGTGCTCGAAGTGTGGAAGGCCAAGACCTCGATCGTGATGAAGCGCTCCATGGCCTCGGGCTACGCCGGCGTGGACAACCCGCTGTTCTACAAGGACAACAACCGCATGCTGTTCGGCGACGCCAAAAAGATGCTCGATGAAGTACTCGCCGCGCTCAAAGGCTGACGGGCATAATGCCCTTGCAGAAAAAGCACGGCCGTGCTGAAAAACGCCGGCGTGTTTTCATGGCCGCAATAAAACCTACCTGGAGACCGCGCAAATGACCGACCGCCCGTGGCTGGCTGCCTACCCGCAAGGCGTGCCCGCCGACATCGACCCGTCACACTACCCCTCCCTCGTCGCCCTGATGGACGAGGCATTCACCCAATACGCCGACCGCGTTGCCTACAGCTTCATGGGCAAGGAGGTCACGTTTGCACAGACCGATGCCCTGAGCAGCGCTTTTGCGGCCTACCTGCAGAGCCTGGGCCTGGTCAAGGGGGACCGTGTGGCCATCATGATGCCCAACGTGCCGCAATACCCCGTCGCGGTGGCCGCCATCCTGCGGGCAGGCTTTGTCGTGGTCAATGTGAACCCGCTGTACACCCCGCGCGAGCTGGAGCACCAGCTCAAGGACTCGGGTGCCAAGGCCATCGTGATCATCGAGAACTTCGCCTCCACGCTGGAGCATTGCATTGCGCATACGCCCATCAAGCATGTGGTGCTGTGCGCCATGGGCGATCAGCTGGGCATGCTCAAGGGGCTGCTGGTCAACTACGTGGTGCGCAACGTCAAGAAGATGGTGCCCGCCTACAACCTGCCGGGCGCCGTGCGTTTCAATGATGCGGTGGCCCAGGGCACCCGCGGCACGTTCAAGAAGCCCGACATCAAGCCCGACGACATCGCCCTGCTGCAATACACCGGCGGCACCACGGGTGTGAGCAAGGGGGCCATCCTGCTGCACCGCAACGTGATCGCCAATGTGCTGCAGTCCGAGGCCTGGAACGATCCGGTCATGAAGAAGGTGCCCGCCGGCGAGCAGCCCACCAGCATCTGCGCGCTGCCGCTGTACCACATCTTCGCGTTCACGGTGAACATGATGCTGTCCATGCGCACGGGCGGCAAGACCATCCTGATCCCCAATCCGCGCGACCTGCCGGCCGTGCTCAAGGAGCTGTCCAAGCACACCTTCCACAGTTTTCCGGCCGTCAACACCTTGTTCAACGGCCTGGCCAATCACCCCGACTTCAACACCGTCAACTGGAAGAACCTCAAGGTATCGGTGGGCGGCGGCATGGCGGTGCAGGGCGCGGTGGCCAAGCTGTGGCTCGAAAAGACCGGTTGCCCCATCTGCGAAGGCTATGGCCTGTCGGAAACCAGCCCCTCGGCCAGCTGCAACCCGGTGACCGCCAAGGAATTCACCGGCACCATTGGCGTGCCCTTGCCCAGTACGTACATGAAGCTGCTCGACGATGATGGCCATGAGGTCACCACCGTGGGCCAGCCCGGCGAAATCGTGATCAAGGGACCGCAGGTGATGGCTGGTTACTGGCAGCGCCCCGATGAGACCGCCAAGGTCATGACCGAGGACGGCTATTTCAAGTCCGGCGATATCGGTGTCGTGGACGAGCGCGGCTTTTTCAAGATCGTGGACCGCAAGAAGGACATGGTGCTGGTCAGCGGCTTCAACGTGTACCCGAACGAGGTCGAGGAGGTCGTCGCCAACTGCCCGGGCGTCCTGGAATGCGCCGTGGTGGGCGTGCCCGACGAAAAATCGGGCGAGGCCGTCAAGCTGGTGATCGTGAAGAAGTCGCCCGACCTCACCGAGGCCGATGTGCGCGAGTTCTGCCGCCATGAGCTCACGGGGTACAAGCAGCCCAAGGTGATCGAGTTCCGCACCGAGCTGCCCAAGACACCCGTCGGGAAAATCCTGCGCCGCGAACTGCGCGACAAGAAGTGAGGCCGCAGGGCCGCAGTGCCCTGCTTCACCCTTGCTGGCGGCTTCGGTCGCCTTCTTTTTTTCAGAGGCGATTTCATGACCACGGCCATCCTCAGCGCACTTCCCGAAGAACAATCCGGCCTTGTCGCCAGCTTGCAGCAGCCCCAGCGCAGGGTGCACGCGGGGCGTACCTTCTGGACCGGGTCGCTGCACGGCCACGGCGTGGTGCTGGCGCTTTCGGGCATCGGCAAGGTGGCGGCGGCCACCACGGCCACGGCGCTGATCGAGCGCTTCGGCGTGGCCCGCATCGTGTTCACGGGCGTGGCCGGGGGCGTGGGTGATGGCGTGCGGGTGGGCGACGTGGTGGTGGCCCAGGACTATGTGCAGCACGACATGGATGCCTCGCCCCTGTTCCCGCGCTGGGAGCTGCCCGGCTATGCGCGGGCACGCCTGGCCTGCGATGCGGCTTTGTCGGCTCTGCTTTTGGACGCCGCCCGCGCTTGTGTGGCCAGCGCTCAAGGGCAACTTGACCTCGAAACTGCCAACCCCGCCTTGCAGGTGCACCACGGCCTGATGGCCAGCGGCGACCGCTTTGTATCGGCCGCGCACGAGTCCGACCGGCTGCGCACCCTGCTGCGCGAAGCGGGCCACGAGGTGCTGGCCGTGGAAATGGAAGGTGCCGCCGTGGCCCAGGTGTGCCTGGACTACGGTGTGCCGTTTGCCGCCGTGCGCACCATCTCCGACCGCGCCGACGACACCGCGCACGGCGACTTTGCGCTGTTCGTGCAGACCGTGGCCAGCCGCTATGCCGACCACATGGTGCAAACGTTTCTACAAAAACTGCGAAATTAATAGCTTTCAGCACTTGATAGGTAAGCGCGAGCGGCCAATTCGATCATTGTTTGCAACGGGCGCGCCCCAAAGCCAGCGCCACCGCGGAACCGGCTCCGCCGGACCGCTGGAGGCGTCCCCCCGCAGGGGGGAAGGCGCGCAGCGCCACAGGGGGAGTCTATTTAAGCCAGCCGCGCTTGCGGAAGTACCACATCGGCCCCAGCGCGCTGGCCAGCATCAGGCCCAGCGCATACGGGTAGCCCAGCGACCAGTCCAGCTCGGGCATGAACTTGAAATTCATGCCGTACACGCTGGCAATCAGCGTGGGCGGCAGCAGCGCCACGCTGGCCACCGAGAAGATCTTGATGATCTTGTTCTGGTTGATGTTGATGAAACCGACCGTGGCGTCCATCAGGAAGTTGATCTTGTCGAACAGGAAGGCCGTGTGGTTGTCCAGCGACTCGATGTCGCGCAGGATCTGGCGGGCCTCCTCGAACTGGTCGGAGCTGAGCATCTTGCTGCGCATCATGAAGCTCACGGCGCGGCGCGTGTCCATCACGTTGCGGCGGATGCGTCCGTTCAAGTCCTCCTGGCGGGCGATGGCGGCCAGCACCTCGCCGGCGCGGGCATCGGTCACGTCGCCGGCCAGCACCTGCTTGCTGACCTTCTCCAGCTCGTCGTAGATGTTCTCCAGCGTGTCGGCCGAATACTCGGCGTCGGCGTCGAACAGTGCGAGCAGCACCTCCTTGGCATCCTCGATCAGGCCCGGTGCCCGGCGTGCGCGCATGCGCAGCAGGCGGAACACGGGCACGTCCTCGTCGTGGATCGAGAACAGCACGCCCTTGCTTTTCAGCGTGGGGTTGGTCAGGTTCAGGATGAAGGCCACGCGCACCGAACGCGGCTGATCGTTGTCGTCAATGAGAAAGTCGCTGCGGATGTGCAGGTCACCGTTGTCTTCTTCGTAGAAGCGGGCGGATTCCTCGATGTCCTCGTCCATCGCGTCTTCGGGGATGGACAGGCCGTAGTGCTGCTTGATCCAGCGTTTTTCCTCGATCGTGGGGTTTTCCAGATCGACCCAGATGGGCTGAAAGCGGGTGAGTTCTTCCAGGGATTCGATTTCTTCCTGGAACAAACGGCCGTTGGCAAGCGAAAAGATATTGAGCATGGCTCACTCCCTGGTTGGTGGCATCTGCAGTGGGGTTTGGGGGTGCTTTCATCCCCACGGGCAGGCCGGGGAGCTGAAAGCTACCAACTCGGGTAGGTTTCCACGGGGTTTTCTCCGTCAATGTGCAAGCCGCGGATTATGGCACCGGCCCGTGGCGTACGTGTGACGCGGGCACTCGGATTCTCAGGGGCTGGCGGGGGTGGCCTGCACCAGCGCCAGCGCACGGCACAGGTCCGCCCAGGCAGCGGCCTTGTTGCCTTGGGCGCGCAGCAAAAAGGCGGGGTCGTAGGTGACGATGGCGGGGCATCCCGCCAGCTGGTGCAGCTCGGCGCGCAGGCGGCCCAGGGGTTCGGTGCGCGCCAGGGCCGCCCGGGCTGCCACATGGCCCAGTACCAGCACCATGGCGGGGCGCAGCGTGGTCACCGCCTCCTCCAGTGCCACGGATACATCGGCGGCACCTGCAGCGGCGCTGGCCGGGGGGCGCTCCAGGATCGCCAGAAAAACGCGGGGGTGCAGGTGCAGCCGCATGGCCCGCAGCATGTTGTCCAGCAGGCGGCCCGCTTCGCCCGCCAGGGGTTCCGTGGGCGAGAGGCTTTCGGCTACCACCAGCCAGCCGGCACCCAGCCCGGCCGGCGTCTGCGCGGGGTCGGCCGCGGGGTAGAGCGCCTGCGGCGCATGCAGGACCAGCGCAGGCGCGCTGCCGCCCTGCGGCACGGGCGGCTGGACGCCCGGGGGGATTGCACGTTCCCGTGCGGTACGCGGTGCCGGCTGGGAGCCGGCATCGGCCGCAGCCATTGCAGGCGGGTGCGCGGCGGGTGCGGTCGCAGTCTGCTGGGCGCGCACGGCATCGGCCACAGGGGGGGGCGCAGGCGCCGGTGTTTCTGCGGGTGCCCAGACGGTGACACCCATCTCCTGCAGCATGGCGCGCTGGCGCGCATCGAGGTGAAGGCTCATGGCAGCGGACTCATAACGGCAGGCTCATGACCACGGCGTCCTCGCGCTGGCCCGCAGGGGCCGGGTAGTAACGTTTGCGCTCGCCCACGCGGCGAAAACCGTGGGCCTGGTAGACATGCAGGGCGCGCTCGTTGCTCACGCGCACTTCCAGCCACAGCCATTGGGCACCCCGCCCGCGCGCCCACAGCGCCAGGGCGTCGAGCAGCACGCGGGCCCAGCCCTGCTTTTGGAAGGCCGGGGCCACGGTGATGTTGAGCAGATGCACCTCGTCCACCCCCATCATGGCCACGAAGTAACCCAGCAGCTGGTCGCCCGCCATCAGCAGCTGGGCCTGGTAGCCCGAGGCCATCGCGTCGGTGAAATTGCCCCGTGTCCAGGGATGGGAGTAGGCGCTGCATTCCACGTCCAGCACGTCGTCCAGCCGGAACAGCGTGAGCGGCTCAAAGCGGACCTCGGGGGCATTGGCGGGGGGAGAGAGGATGGCGCTCATGGTGTTGTCTGTGCGGGCGGGGTTGCACGCAGGGCAGCCCGCTCGGCAGCGGTGTATGCCACTTTATCGCGAATGTAGCGGGGCAGGGCTTCGCGGGCCGGCACGGCGCCGCCCGCTGCGAGCAAGGCGGGGGCCAGCCGCAGCAGGGCAGTGGCAGTGGGCAGCGCGCTGGCGTGCAGGGCGCCGGGGGCCAGGCGCCCGGCGTAGGCGGCCCCGGCGTTGCCCGCCAGTGTCCAGCCGGCGGGCACCTGCACGGCCTCGGGGGCGCACAGGCCGAAGTCGCCATCGGTGCGCCAGTGGCCGACCACGCCGGGCATGCCGCCCCGGGCGGGCTGCCATTCGCAATGCGCCACGTACACCTCGTCCATGCGCGCGTCCAGCGCGGCCACCACCTGGGTGCAGCCATGCTGGTGGCGGGCCTCCTCGGCCACCGCGAGCAGGGTGTCCACCGGCAGCACCGGCACGCCCGCGCCGCCGCGCGCACCAAAAGCCAGCCCCTGCGCCACCGCGCAGGCCGTGCGCAGGCCGGTGAATGATCCCGGCCCACGGCCGAACACGATGGCGTCGAGCGTGGCAAACGACAGCCCGGCTTGCTCCAGCAGCGTGCGAATGGCCGGAACCAGCGTGGCCGAGGTCTGCGCGCCCCCCGGCCCGGTGTGCTGCCACCAGGCATCTCCGGCCTGCACGGCGATGGAGAGGGTGTCGGTGCTGGTGTCGAAGGCAAGCAGGTTCATGGGGCCGGGTGGGTCTGGATTCGGAGTGCAATTATCAGGGGCGCACCAGCGCGCTGCAGGATTGGCCGGTCTGCGCAATGCACCCCGGCGATAGACTTGGCCGATGATGTCTGTTCCTGTAGGTTGCCGCGCGGCCATGGTGCGCTGGTGGTTTTTGTGCCTTCTGTCCGTGGGTGGTGCGGCCCATGCCCAGGCGCCGGCATCGCTTCCTGCCGAGGTCGAGGCGGCACTGGCGCGTGCCCGCCTGCCCCGCGAGGCCCTGTCCGTGCTGGTGGCGGATGCACAGGCCGGCCGCCAGGCACCGCGGCTGGCGCACCGCGCGCAGGTCGCCACGAACCCCGCCTCGGTCATGAAGCTGGTGACCACCTACGCGGCGCTCGACCTGCTGGGCCCCGCCTACACCTGGAGCACGCCCGTGTATGTGGACGGCACGGTGCAGGGCGGCAGCCTCAAGGGCAATGTGTACATCCAGGGGCAGGGCGATCCCAAGCTGGTGATGGAACGCCTGTGGCTGCTGCTGCGCCGCCTGCAGGGCCAGGGCATCCAGGTCATCGTGGGCGACATCGTGCTGGACCGCACCGCTTTTGACGTGCCCGACCATGATGCCGCCCGCTTCGACGGCGAGCCGCTGCGCCCCTACAACGCGGCGCCCGATGCCTTGCTGCTGAACTACAACGCGGTGGCCATGGCGTTCGTGCCCGATGCGGCCGCCGGGCTGGCGCGCATCCAGTACGACCCGCCACTGGCCGGCGTGCAGCGCCAGGCCACGGTGCCGCTGGCGGCTCCCGGCGCGGAGTGCGGCGACTGGCGTGCCGCCTTGCGGGCCGAACTGACCGACCCGGCACGCGCCGCGTTCCAGGGTGCGTATCCGGCCCGCTGTGGCGAGCGCGTGTGGGCGGCGGCGTTCCCCGACCCGAAAGGCTTTGCCGCGCGCGCGGTGGAGGGCATGTGGCGCGAACTGGGAGGCAAGCTCACGGGCAGCGTGCGGGATGGCAAGGTGCCTGCGGGCCTAACACCGGTGTTCGTGGCCGCATCGCCCGCTCTGGCCGAGGTGGTGCGCGACGTGAACAAATACAGCAACAACGTGATGGCGCAGCAACTCTTTCTCACGCTCGCCCTGCGCAGGAATGGCGTGGCCACGTTCGACGGCGCGCGCGACACGCTGCGCCAGTGGTGGCAGGGGCGCATCGGCGATGCCGAGCCGCCCATGCCCGACAACGGCGCCGGCCTGAGCCGCGAGGCCCGCATCAGCGCCCAGTCCCTGGCGCGCATGCTGCAGGTCGCCTGGCAGTCGCCGGTGATGCCCGAGCTGGTGTCGTCCCTGCCGATTGCCGGCGTGGACGGCACGCTGCGCCGCAGCCAGAGCCGTGCGGGCGCTGCCCACCTCAAGACCGGCAGCCTGCGCGACGTGATGGCCGTTGCTGGCTATGTGCATGCCGCCAGCGGCCGCCGCTATGTGCTGGTGGCCATCGTCAACCACCCGCAGGCGGGCGCCGCGCGGCCGGTGCTCGACGCCCTGGTGGACTGGACCGCGCGCGATCAATAGCCCCCAAAGCAATTCACACCATGCCCCTGCACGACCTCATCGGCTACCTGGCCGCGACCCTGACCACCTGCAGCTTTCTGCCCCAGGCGCTGCACACGTTCCGCACCCGCGACGTCAGTGGCATCTCGCTGGGCATGTACGGCACCTTCACGCTGGGTGTGGCGCTGTGGCTGGCCTATGGCGTGGCGCTGGCCGCCTGGCCCATCGTGGCGGCCAATGCCGTCACGCTGGCGCTGTCGGGCGCCATCCTGGGCATGAAGCTGCGCTACGGCGCGCGCCGCAAGGGCTGAATCCCGGGGGTGTCGCCCAGGCGTCTGGGCGCGGGTGCGGTCCGCGTAATTCCCTATGGATGCTGCAGTGCGGGTGCGCGCACGATGCGACGCTCTTCACCGCTCCAAGGGGTCGCTTCATGCCATATTTCCGCCTTTCCTGGGTTGCCGCAGCCGCGGCGTTGCTGGCCGCCTGCGGTGGCTCCGAGGGGCCGCAGCGGGGGGCGCTGGTGGAGCCGGCTGCGACGCTGGCCATGCTGACCGCCGCACAGATCGATGCCACGACGGCGGCCAGCGGCCTGCAGGCGGTCAGCGGCAAGGCCCGGTGCGATGTCCGGGTGGTGGCGCTCAACTACACCACGGTGGGCGTGCGGGACGGTGAGAGCACCAACGCATCGGGCGTGATGCTGGTGCCGGGCGGCCCTGCCTGCACCGCGCCCCTGGTGGCCTACGCCAAGGGCACGGATGTGCAGAAGCCCCGCACGCTGGCCAACCCGCAAGACGGTGAGACCTTCTTTCTGGCGGCGATGTATGCCGCCCAGGGCTACGCCGTGGTGGCCACCGATTACCTGGGTTTTGCCAAATCGGCCTATGCCTACCACCCGTATCTGCATGCGGATTCCGAAGCCACGGTGGTGCTCGACTCCGTCCGTGCCGCGCGGGCGGCGGCGGCCAGCGTGGGCGCCAACCTCTCGGGCAAGGTGATGTTCACCGGCTATTCGCAGGGCGGTCATGCGTCCATGGCCGCCCACCGGGCGGCGGAGCGCGACCATGCCGGCGAGTTCAACGTGGTGGCAGGTGCCCACCTGGCGGGGCCCTACAATCTGTCGGGCCAGCTGCGCGTGACCGATGCGATGGCCGGGGTGCAGTTCTTCGTGCCTTACCTTGTGACCTCGTGGCAAAAGGTGTACGGCAATGTCTATGCCGACGTCAAGGCGGCTTTCAAGCTGCCTTATTCGGGCTACATCGAGAACCTGTTGCCCAGCCCCACGCTCGACTACACCACGCTGGTGTCCTCGGGCGCATTGCCCGGTGGCCCAGGTGTCACACCCAACCAGGCCCGTGACCTCGTGTTCCAGCCCGAGTTCCTGGCCGCGGCCCAGGCCGGCGGCAGCAACCCGTTGTTTCTGGCGGCCAAAAAGAACGACCTCCTGGGCTGGAGCCCCAAGGCGCGCTTGCTGCTGTGCGGTGGTGCGGGCGACCCCACGGTGCCGCCGGCCATCCACCAGCAGGCCATGAAGGCCGACTTTGACAGCCGGGGGCTGACCAACGTGACATCGGTGGATGTCGACGCGCTGGTGCAAGCCACGTACGGGCCCGGTGGCAAGGCGCCCACCGATCCGGCCTCGGCGGCGTTTGCCACGTATTACGGCAACTACCACGGTACCTACGAGCCGCCGTTCTGCCACGCCCAGGCGCGGGCGATGTTTGATTCCGTCCAATAGCCAGGCACTGCGCGCATGAAAAAAGCCGACCCTCGGGCCGGCTTTTTGCTGCCTGTGCGCGGCGCGGCTTACCAGCGGGCCCGCAGGCGGTCGTAGGCGTAGTTGCCCAGCTGGCGGTGGGCCGAGGGCGTCATGTAGACCGCGTCGGCGAACACATATTTGTCCTGGTTGGCGCCAGCGAGCAAGGTGGAGGTATTGCACAGGGCCGAATTGACCTGGCCGGTGCCAATGCCGATGCCGTTGCCTGCATCCACCGAGGTGCACACCGGCGTGGTGGCGATGTCGATGTTGTTGTCAAAGCTGTAGGAGCCGGGCGAATTGGTGAACAGGTTGACGTAGTAGGCCGCATCCACATACAGCACCGTCGCGCCCAGCTTCTCTATGTCCACCAGCAGGCCGGTGTTGAAGCTGGTGCTGGCGTCGTGCAGCAGGGTGGTCTGGCTGGTGGCCAGGGCCCAAGGGGACTTGCTCATGTCGTAGGTGCCGATCACCAGCACATGCTTGGCCCCGGCGTTGACGAGGCGGCGCACCTGGGTGGCCAATTGCTCGCCGGCGCTGCGGGCCGCAGCCAGCAGGGTCAGACGGTCGGCTTCGGTCTTGGGGCTGGCATTGAAGGCCGCCGTGCCCGCGATCACGTCACTGGTTCCGGCATTGACGAACACCACGTCGTTGGCGCCGATGCTGCCGCTGGCCAGGAAGCGGTCGATCTGCTCGGTGATGGTGAGCGTGGTGGCATCGCCAGCCGCATCGGGCTTGGCCGAAACGCGCGCATTGCCGGTGGCGTAGCTCAGGCCGCCCGAGGCTGCGGGCGTGATCGTCTTGCCGTAGCGCGTGGCGATCTGCTCCGTCCAGTTGTTGACAGTGCCGTCGTTGACGGTATAGCGCGCGCCTTTTTGCCCCACGTCGCTGAAGGCATCGCCAAAGGCAATGAAACGGTCGGGCGTGAGCTTCGATTCGATCGTGCTCGAACCACAGGCCGCGAGCAACGCCGCCGACGCACATGCGGCGACCACGAAGGTGCGGCGCATCCAATTTGCTGCCATGTATTTCTCCAGAAAAGTGGGGGCTAGTTTAACGACGCAAGGTCAACCGGATGTAAAGCCTCTCAGCCTTTCAGGCCGCAGCGGCGCGCTGCAGCCGGTCGCGCACGCCTTCCCATTCGGGGGTGGCGGGCGGGGTCTCGATCCAGATCAGCTTCACGGCCTGGTCGTCAAAGCCGCGCAGCACCGCAAACAGCTGCTGGGCGGCAGCGGCGGCGTCATCGGGCATGCGGCGCATCACCAGCCTGGACGAGCGTGTGTGCAGCGCGCTGCGGGCATAAATGGCGATGTGTGCCGCATCGGCGCCCAGCAGGTCCAGCGCGGTCTGCAGCGCCCGGGCGTCCATCAGGCGCACCTTGGCGGCCGGGGCATAGTGGGCCTCCAGCGTGCCAGAGGCCCGTGGTGTATGCGCTGGCAGATCTTCTTTGGATAGTGGCTGGAGGCCGCAGGCCGCCGCAATCTGCGCCCGCGTGATGGCGCCCGGGCGCAGCAGCACGGGCACGCCGCGCGTGCAGTCCACGATGGTGCTTTCAATGCCCACGGCGCAGGGGCCGCCGTCGAGCACCAGCAGGTCGGCACCCAGCTCATCCTGCACATGCTGGGCGGTGGTGGGGCTCACGCGGCCAAAGCGGTTGGCACTGGGCGCCGCCACGCCCCACACAGGCGGGCCGCCGTGGGTGGCGGCATCGCCGGGCGCGGCGCAGGCCGCCAGCAGCGCATGCGCCACGGGGTGCGCGGGGCAGCGCAGGCCCACGCTGTCCTGCCCGCCGGTGGCGGCCGTGGCCACACCCGGCAGGCGCGGCAGGATCAGGGTGAGCGGGCCGGGCCAGAAGGCGTTGACCAGCCTCTGCGCAAAGTCCGGCACCGCGCTGGCGAAGTGGGCGATGCCTGAGGCATCGGCCACATGCACGATCAGCGGATGGTCGCTGGGGCGGCCCTTGGCGGCGAAGATCTGCGCCACGGCGGCATCGCTGCTCGCGTCGGCCGCCAGGCCATACACCGTTTCGGTGGGCAGGCCTAGCAGGGCGCCGCTGCGCACGACGCGCGCGGCGGCGGCAATGGATGCGGGCAGGGTGCCATCCAGAATCATGGTCGGAGCGGCGCCATCAGAACGGTGCGATGCCCAGCAAGGCCGCGGCCTTCAGGGCGGTGGCACGCGCAGCTTCAGGGGTGGCCGCGGTGATGTTGAGGTGTCCCATCTTGCGGCCGCGTTTGGCTTCGCGCTTGCCGTACAGGTGCAGATGGGCGCCGGGCAGGGCCAGCACTGCGGCCCAGGGCGGTGTCTGCTCTGCATCGCCCTGGGCAAACCACAGGTCGCCCAGCAGGTTCAGCATGGCGGCGGGGCTGTGCTGGCGCGGCTGCGTCAGCGGCAGGCGGGCCATGGTGCGCACCTGCAGCTCGAACTGCGACACATCGCAGGCGTTCTGGCTGTAATGGCCGCTGTTGTGCGGGCGCGGGGCGATCTCGTTGACCACCAGGCTGCCGTCCTGCAGCACGAAGAATTCCACGCACAGCACGCCCACGTATTGCAGGCCTTGTGCTACAGATTTCGCAGCTGCTACCGCTTGTGCGGCAAGCGCCGGAGGTAGATTCCCTTCGTACACCTCGGTCACGGCCAGAATGCCATCGCGGTGCAGGTTGCGCTGCACGGGCAGGTGCACCATGGCGCCGTCCACGCCGCGTGCCACCAGCACCGAGCATTCGAGCTGCAGCGGCAGCATTTTCTCCAGCACGCAGGGCACCTTGCCGACGGCATCCCAGGCGGCGGCCAGCTCGGCGGCGGTTTTCACGCGCACCTGGCCCTTGCCGTCGTAGCCCATGCGGGCCGTTTTCAGGATGCCCGGCAGCAGATCGGGTGCAGTGGCGGCCAGTTGCTCGGCCGTTGCTATCACCGCGTAAGGCGCGCAGGGCACGCCGCAGGCCACGAAGTGGGCTTTTTCCCGCGCGCGGTCCTGCGCCACCGACACGGCAGCAGCGGCGGGCGACACAGGGCGTTGCGCAGCCAGCGCGGCCAGGGCCGCAGCGGGCACGTTCTCGAACTCGGTGGTCACCGCATCCGCCAGGCGGGCCAGTTCGGCCAGGCCCTGCGGGTCTTCGTAGTCCGTCTGGATGTGGTGGTGGCTCACCAGCCCGGCAGGGCTGGTGGGGTCGGCGTCGAGTACGGCGGTGAAGTAACCCATGGCCTGGGCCTGGTGCACGAACATGCGGCCCAGCTGGCCGCCGCCGAGCACGCCCAGCGTGGATCCCGGCAGCAGCGGTGGGAGAGAAGTGTCTTGGCTCATGCGGCAGGCGGCAGGGTCATGTTGCGCGCCACCTCGGTCTGCTCGGCACGGAAGGCTTCGAGCCGCTGGCGCAGTTCGGGATTTTCAGAGGCCAGCAGGGCCACGGCAAACAGTGCGGCATTGGCGGCGCCAGCGGTGCCAATGGCAAACGTGGCCACGGGGATGCCCTTGGGCATCTGCACGATGGAGTGCAGCGAGTCCACGCCCTGCAGGTGGCGGCTGGCCACGGGCACGCCCAGCACGGGCACGGTGGTCTTGGCGGCAATCATGCCGGGCAGGTGGGCGGCGCCGCCGGCGCCGGCGATGATGGCCTTCAGGCCCCGGCCAGCGGCCGCCTCGGCGTAGGCAAACATGTCGTCGGGCATGCGGTGGGCGGAGACCACGCGGGCCTCGTGCGAAATACCGAATTGCTCAAGGATTTGCACTGCGTGCTGCATGGTGTCCCAGTCGCTGCTGGAACCCATGACCACGCCGATCTGGATGGGTTTCATGGTGTTGGAGGTGCTGAACCGCGGGCCGCGCCCGCTGCACCGCTGTAGGTGGAACCCGCGATTTTACTTTTTGCGCTTCCCCGGCTGGCGCGGGGGCATTTCGATGGGCCAAAATAGCACGCAAACCGCTCCACTCTAAGCCCTCCACCACCATGATTGACGTCACCGTAGAAAATTTTGAAGCCGAGGTGGTAGCCGCCTCGATGAACGTGCCCGTGCTGGTGGACTTCTGGGCGCCCTGGTGCGGCCCCTGCAAGTCGCTCGGCCCGGTGCTTGAGAAGCTTGAAACCGAATACGCCGGCCGCTTCAAGCTGGTCAAGATCGATTCGGACCAGGAGCAGCAGATCGCCGGCATGTTCGGCATCCGCAGCATCCCCACCTGCGTGCTGCTGATGAACGGACAGCCCGTGGACGGTTTCATGGGCGCCTTGCCCGAGGGCCAGGTGCGCGCGTTTCTCGACAAGCATCTGCCCTCGGCCGAAGTGTTGGAGGCAGAAGCCGAGGAAGAGGAGGCGCTCGATGCGCTGGCCGAAGGCGATACCGACACCGCGCTCGAAAAGCTGCAGCATGCCGTGGTCACCGATCCGGCCAATGACGATGCGCGCTTTGACTATGTCAAGCTGCTGCTGCAACTGGACCGCGAAGACGACGCCAAGGTGGCATTTGCCCCGGTGATCGCCAAGGCCGCTGCGTCGCGCAAGCTCGGCGCCCTGAAGGCCTGGATGGATGCTCTTGATTTTGTAGCTTCTGGCGCATATGGTGAAAGCGCTGGAGCCGATTTTGATGCGAAAATTGCCGCAAACAAGCGCGATTTCGACAGCCGCTTCGCCCGCGCCCGCTGGCTCATGGCGCAGCAGCGCTGGACCGACGCGATGGACGAACTGCTCGAAATCCTGATGCGTGACAAGGCCTGGGGCGACGAGGCGGCGCGCAAGACCTATGTGGCCATCCTTGAAATCATCGAGCCGCCCAAGGTGAAGGTGGCGGAAGGCCAGATTCCCCCCGAGGACCCGGTGGTGGCAACCTACCGCCGCCGCCTGAGTTCCGTCGTGCTGAGCTGACGGTGCTGTTCACTGCATGAAAAAAGGCCCTGCGAGGCCTTTTGACTTTGACGGGCTGCGCTCAGCCCGTCAGGCGTTCGAGCGCCTCGCGGTACTTGGCTGCGGTCTTTTCGATCACGGCCTGTGGCAGGCGGGGCGAGGGCGCGGTCTTGTCCCAGGGCTTGCCGTTGACCTGGGCTTGCTCCAGCCAGTCGCGCACAAACTGCTTGTCGTAGCTCGGCGGGTTTTCGCCCTTGGCCAATGCCTCGGCATAGCCTTCCACGGGCCAGTAGCGCGAGCTGTCGGGCGTGAGCACTTCGTCCATCAGCACCAGGGTGCCATCGGGCGCCAGACCGAACTCGAACTTGGTGTCGGCAATGATCATGCCTTTCGTCAGCGCGATCTCGGCCGCGGCCTTGTAGATGGCGATGCTCAGGTCGCGGATTTTCGTGGCCAGGTCCAGGCCGATCATTTCCACCGTGCGCTCGAACGTGATGTTTTCGTCATGCTCGCCCGCTGCGGCCTTGGCGGCAGGCGTATAGATGGGCTCGGGCAGCTTGGCGGCGTTGGTCAGGCCGGCGGGCAGGGGCACACCGCAGACCGACTGCGACTCCTGGTACTCCTTCCAGCCGCTGCCGGCGAGATACCCGCGCACCACGGCTTCCACGGGGATTGGCCGCAGGCGCTGCACCAGCATCGAGCGGCCGCGCACCTGCGCCGCCTCGGCAGGGCTGACCACGCTTTCGGGGTCGTCGCCCGTCAGGTGGTTGGGGCAGATGTGGCCGAGCTTGTCGAACCAGAACAGCGCCATCTGCGTGAGCAGCTCGCCCTTGCCGGGAATGGGCTCGCCCATGATCACGTCGAAGGCCGACAGGCGGTCGCTGGCCACCATCAGGATGCGGTCGTCGCCCACGGCGTAGTTGTCACGCACCTTGCCGCGCGCCAGCAGGGGCAGCGAGGTGAGGGCAGAGGTGTGCAGGGCAGAGGTGCTGGGCAGGGTCATGGTGATCGGGCTGGTGGAGCGTAGGGCGGGTCAGGGTCCGGAAATTGTGAAGAATTGCGAACAGATCAGGCGGCTTCGGACCGGCGGATTTTACGTGGCGGTGGGTTGGTCGGACGCTGCGGCCATGGGCGGTCCGTGCGCTGGCCCGGCGGGGCGATTGCCTGCAGGGTGGGCGGGCGGCACCGTGGTGCCGTGGCGCGCAAGGGGGTGTGCCCATAGCCTGCTCATTGTGCGCGCTTTTGGCCGCCATGGCACCTGCGCCGGCATAACCCGGCCGCCGGGGGCGGTATGGGATTGCTTTTGGTCTGGTGCGGGGGCATAGTGAATTCACGCCGAAGGATGCATCCGAGTTCCCCGGGCCGCTCTTTGATCCAGGGCGGCATTTTTGTCACAGAGAGCCACAGGAGACTTTCATATGAACCTGACGATCAGCGGTCACCACATCGAAGTGACCCCCGCCTTGCGCAACTACGTCACCACCAAGCTGGACCGGATCACGCGCCATTTCGACCAGGTTGTCGACGTCAAGGTACTGCTGACAGTAGAGAAGCAAAAGGAAAAGGAGAAACGGCAGCGAGCGGAATGCAATATCCACGTCAAGGGCAGCGACCTGTTTGCAGAAAGCTCCCACTTCGACCTGTATGCCGCAGTGGATGAGCTGGTGGACAAGATGGATCGCCAGGTTGTGCGCCACAAGGACCGCATCCAGGACCACCACGACGCATCCAAGCGCGAAATGCTCGCATAAACCATGCAGGTGCAGCCTGCCAACCGCAGCCGCCCATCGGGCGGCTTTTTGCTGCCCTGCGCGTGGCTATCAGGGTTTTTGCCAATGTATGCATAATTGTTACCCTGACCATGAACCGACTCGCCTCTATCCTGCCCTCTGCTCAAGTCCTTGTGAGCGTTGACGCCACCAGCAAGAAGCGTGCTTTTGAAGAAGCGGGTCTGCTGTTTGAAAGCCTGCACGGTCTTTCGCGGGCGCTGATCACCGACAGCCTGTTTGCGCGCGAGCGCCTGGGCTCTACCGGCCTGGGGCACGGCGTGGCCATTCCACATGGCCGCATCAAGGGGCTCAAGGCGCCGATGGCCGCGGTTTTCCAGCTGGCGCAGCCGATTGGCTTCGACGCACCCGATGAAATGCCGGTCGGATTGCTGATTTTCCTGCTGGTGCCCGAGGCGGCAACCCAGAAGCACCTGGAAATCCTCTCGGAAATCGCCGAACTGCTGAGCGACTCGGTGCTGCGCGAAAAGCTCAAGGCCTGCGACGATGCCACGGTGCTGCACGGCATGATCGCCGAGTGGCAGTCCACCCAGGTGGCCTGATTTTTCCCTTGACCCTGGCGGGACTGCCTTGAAGCCCAACGTCGTCAGCGCCGATGTCCTGTTCGAGGAATTCCGGGGCACCCTGAAATGGGAGTGGCTGGCAGGCCTGGGCGCCTCAGAGCGCCGCTTTGACGAGGTGGCGGTGCGCGCGGCACGCTCGGGCGCCGATCTCGTCGGCTACCTCAACTACATACATCCCTACCGGGTGCAGATCCTGGGCGAGCGCGAAATCGCCTATCTCACCAACGCCACGCCGGAAGACTGCCAGCGCCGCATCGGGCGCATCGTCACGCTGGAGCCGCCGGTGCTGGTGCTGGCCGACGGCCAGGCCGCGCCGGATGCGCTGCTGTCCATGTGCGAGCGCGCACAGATCCCGATGTTCGCCACGCACGAGTCTTCGGCGTTCGTCATCGATGTGCTGCGGGCTTACCTTTCCAAGCACTTTGCCGACCGCACCACGATGCATGGCGTGTTCATGGACATTCTGGGCCTGGGGGTGATGATCACGGGCGAATCCGGTCTGGGCAAGAGCGAGCTGGGGCTGGAGCTGATCTCGCGCGGCAACGGCCTGGTGGCCGACGATGCCGTGGACCTGTTTCGCATCAACCAGACCACCATCGAGGGCAAGTGCCCGGAGCTGCTGCAAAACCTGCTGGAGGTGCGCGGCATCGGTCTTTTGGACATCCGCGCCATCTTTGGCGAGACCGCCGTGCGCCGCAAGATGCGCCTCAAGCTCATCGTGCACCTGGTGCGCAAGGAAACGCTGGAGCGTGACTACGAGCGGCTGCCCTACGAGCCCCTGACGCAGGACGTGCTGGGCGTGCCAGTGCTCAAGGTCGTGATCCAGGTGGTGGCGGGGCGCAATATTGCCGTGCTGGTGGAGGCGGCCGTGCGCAACACCATCCTGCAGTTGCGCGGCATCGATACCTACCAGGAATTCGTGGAGCGGCACCGCCGCGCCATGGAGCGCGACTCAGGGGACTGATCCGCAGGCCCTTGAAGGGAGACGCACCGGGACGGGACGCGAAGCGACTCAGGGGTGGTTCATTTAGCGGCGCAGTGCGCGCACTGGCCATACAGGGCCATGGTGTGGTCCTGCACCACCCAGCCCTTGGCCTTGGCAATGATCTGCTGGCGTTTTTCGATTTCCGGATCGTAGAACTCTTCCACCTTGCCGCAGGATGTGCACACGAAGTGGTCGTGGTGCTGGCCTTCATTGAGTTCGTAGATCGCCTTGCCGCTTTCGAAATTGCTGCGGATCAGGATGCCCGCCTGCTCGAACTGCGTGAGCACCCGATAGACCGTGGCCAGCCCGATGTCCGAGCGCTCTTCCAGCAAGACGCGAAAGACATCCTCGGCCGTCATGTGGCGTTGCGCGCCCTTCTGGAAAATCTCCATGATCTTCAGGCGCGGCAGGGTTGCCTTCAGGCCTGTGCTTTTGAGTTCGTCGATATTCGTCATGACCCTGTCTTTCGTGCGCCAGCGGGCTCGACCAGCCACGCAGGACCAGCCGCTACAATGGATTCATCATAGCCTTACGACCCTTTCCCATGCCCGTCAAAGCCCATTGCAGCGCCCGCCCGGGCGTGACCTTGTTCATCGGTGCCTGCCTGGCGGCCTTGGCCGGCTGCAGCAGCCTGGACAGTGCCAGCAACCGCCTGGCGAGCATCGTGACGCCTTACAAGGTGGCTGTGGTGCAGGGCAACTTCGTTTCCAGCGAGCAGGTCGAGGCGCTTCAGCCGGGCATGAGCCGGCAGCAGGTGCGCGACATCCTCGGCACGCCCCTGGTGACCAGCCTGTTCCACGTAGAGCGCTGGGAATACGTGTTCACCATCCAGCGTCCCGGCCAGGAGCTGCAGACGCGCAAGCTCACCGTGTTCTTCCAGGGGGATCTGCTGCAGCGGTTTGACAGTGACACCATGCCCTCCGAAACCGAGTTTGTGGCGTCCCTGGGATCGCGCTCCACCAAGGGCAAGGTGCCCGTGCTGGAGGCCACCGACGCCCAGCTGGCGCGTTTCCCCGCACCCGAGCGCGCGCCCAAGGCCCCCGTGCCTGCACCTGCCGAGCCCGCTTCCAACTCTTACCCTCCGCTCGAAGCGCCTGTGCGCTAAGGGCTGCGGCCCGGGGCTCCGGCACCCGGCGTTACCCGCCACATCCACCGATACAGGAATCACATGACAGGCAACTCTTTGCCCAACCCAGCCGCTTCCCCTTCCTTGCGCGTCGCGGTGGCGGGCGCGTCCGGCCGCATGGGCCGCATGCTGATCGAGGCCCTGCGCGCCAGCGACGACATGGTGCTGGCCGGTGCGCTGGACGTGGCGGCCAGCCCCGCCATCGGCTCGGACGCCACGGCTTTCCTGGGCCACGCCAGCGGAGTGGCCATCACCGCGGATGTGCGTGCGGGTCTGAAGAACGCCGATGTGTTGATCGACTTCACCCGCCCCGAAGGCACGCTGGCCCACCTGGCCGTGTGCGCCGAACTGGGTGTGAAGGCCGTCGTCGGCACCACGGGCTTCACGGAGGCGCAGAAGGCCGAGATCGCGGCATGTGCCCAGCGCACCGCCATCGTGATGGCGCCCAACATGAGCGTGGGCGTCAACGTCACGCTCAAGCTGCTGCAGATGGCGGCCAAGGCCATGGCGACCGGTTACGACATCGAGATCATCGAAGCCCACCACCGCCACAAGGTCGATGCCCCCTCGGGCACGGCCCTCAAGATGGGGGAAGTGATTGCCGAAGCATTGGGGCGCGACCTCAAGGAATGCGCCGTCTATGCGCGCGAGGGCGTCACCGGCGAGCGCGATCCGTCGAGCATCGGCTTTGCCACCATCCGCGGGGGCGATATCGTGGGCGACCATACCGTGCTGTTCGCCGGCATTGGCGAGCGCATCGAAATCACCCACAAATCGTCCAGCCGTGCCACCTATGCCCAGGGCAGCCTGCGTGCCGTGCGCTTTCTCGCAGACCGCAAGGCCGGCATGTTCGACATGTTCGACGTGCTGGGCCTGAACTAACCCCGCAGCGAGCCGGTATGGACGCACTGCACTGGTGGCGCCAGGGGGATGCCGTGACGCAGGGCACGGCCCTGCTGCTGCTGGCCATGTCGGTGGCCAGCTGGGTGGTGATCTTCTGGAAGATGCGCCTCATGCACCGGGCCACGGCCGACGTGGCGCGCTGCACGGCGGCGTTCTGGCAGGCGCCATCGCTGGACATCGCGGCGCAGCGTCTGCCGTCCTTTGACCGTGAAGCGCTTTTTCTTCCTTTGGTTGTTGCTGCAAATTCAGTAGCAAATCAGTCGAATCCCGGTGCACAGGCCACCCTGGCCACCTCCGGGAGCCTGTCGCAGCAGCTGACCCGCGTATTGCGCGATGCCCTGCATGGTGCCCTGGGGCGATTGCAGTGGGGACAGGTGCTGCTGGCCACGGTGGGCTCCACGGCGCCCTTCGTCGGCTTGCTGGGCACGGTCTGGGGCATCTACCATGCGCTTTCCGCCATGGCAGGTGCCGGGCAGATCACCATTGATCGCGTGGCCGGCCCCGTGGGCGAGGCCCTGGTGATGACGGCTGCCGGCCTGGCGGTGGCCATTCCAGCCGTGCTGGCCTACAACGTGTTCGGCCGCTTCATTGGCCGCATCGAGGCCGACCTGGAAGGTTTTGCGCGCGACCTGCGCGAGCTGCTGGCCGACACGGCCCCTGTTCAAGGTAGCGCCTTGGGGGGCAGCGAACCAGGCGCAGCGGGGAGCGTGGGGGCATGAGTTTCGGCCGGCTGGAGCGCACCCCCGGGCCCCAGCCCATGAGCGACATCAACATGACGCCCCTGGTGGACGTGATGCTGGTGCTGGTGGTGATCTTCATCCTCACGGCGCCCTTGCTGGCCAGTGCCATCCGCCTCGACCTGCCCCGCGCGCAAGGGGCCACGCCCGGCGACGCGCCCCAATTCGTGACCCTGGTGGTGGACCGCAGCGGTCAGGCCTATCTGGACGACCAGCCCTTGTCGCAGGCCGCCCTGGCCGAGCGGCTGCAGCGCATTGGTGCCGCCCGGCCCGACACCGAGGTGCAGTTGCGTGCCGATGCGGCCGTGCCCTATGGCCGCGTGGTCGAAGTCATGGGTGCAGCCCACAGCGCGGGGCTGCAGCGCATCGGTTTTGTCGCCGAGCAGCCCGCAGCAGCACCCTGAGCCACCAGTGCAAGGCCCGGCGCCGCGCCCGTCACCGCCTAAAATCTGCCAAAGCCGCCCAGCGGCTGCCTCCCTCTCACCCAGCAGAGCCTCCATGCAAGAAAAATACTCTCCCCAAGACGTCGAGCGCGCGGCGCACGACCACTGGACCGCCACCGACGCCTACCGCGTGACGGAAGACGCGAACAAGAAGAAGTTCTACGCCTGCTCGATGCTGCCCTATCCCAGCGGCAAGCTGCACATGGGCCATGTGCGCAACTACACCATCAACGACATGCTCACGCGCTACCTGCGCATGAACGGCCACAACGTGCTGATGCCCATGGGCTGGGACGCGTTCGGCCTGCCGGCCGAGAACGCGGCGCTGAAGAACGGCGTACCGCCCGCCAAGTGGACGTACGAGAACATCGCCTACATGAAGAAGCAAATGCAGGCTATGGGCCTGGCCATCGACTGGAGCCGCGAAGTCGCCACCTGCGACCCCGAGTACTACCGCTGGAACCAGTGGCTGTTTTTGAAGATGCTCGAAAAGGGCATTGCCTACCGCAAGACCCAGGTCGTGAACTGGGACCCGGTGGACCAGACCGTGCTGGCCAACGAACAGGTGATCGACGGCAAGGGCTGGCGCACCGGCGCCACGGTGGAAAAACGCGAGATCCCCGGCTACTACCTCAAGATCACCGACTACGCCGAGGAACTGCTCGACTTCGTGACCGGTGACAAGCTGCCCGGCTGGCCCGAGCGTGTGAAGCTGATGCAGGAGAACTGGATCGGCAAGAGCGAAGGCGTGCGCTTTGCCTTCCCGCACGACATTGCAGGCGACGATGGCGCGCTGATCGGCGGCGGCAGGATGTACGTGTTCACCACGCGTGCCGACACCATCATGGGTGTGACGTTTTGCGCCGTGGCGCCCGAGCACCCGCTGGCCGCCCACGCCGCCAGGGCGAACCCCCAGCTGGCGACCTTCATTGAAGAATGCAAGAGCGGCGGCACCACCGAGGCCGAGCTGGCCACGCAGGAAAAGAAGGGCATGCCCACGGGCCTGTTTGTCACGCATCCGCTGACCGAGGAAAAGGTCGAAGTCTGGGTCGGCAACTATGTGCTCATGGGCTATGGCGACGGCGCCGTGATGGGCGTGCCCGCGCACGACGAGCGCGACTTTGCCTTTGCCCTCAAGTACGGCATCGAGATCAAGCAGGTGGTGCTGGTCGATGGCGAGCACTTTGATTACCACCAGTGGAACGACTGGTACGGCGACAAGCAGCGCGGCGTCACCATCAACTCCGACAGCTTCAGCGGCCTTTCCTACAAGGACGCCGTGGCCGCCGTGGCCCATGCCCTGCAGGCCAAGGGCCTGGGCGAGACCAAGACCACCTGGCGCCTGCGCGACTGGGGCGTGAGCCGCCAGCGCTACTGGGGCACACCGATCCCCATCATTCATTGCGACGAGCACGGCGCCGTGCCCGTGCCCGAGAAAGATCTGCCGGTGGTGCTGCCCACCGACTGCGTGCCTGACGGCTCGGGCAACCCGCTGCACAAGCATGAGGGTTTTCACGCCGGTGTCGTGTGCCCGGTCTGCGGCAAGGCCGCGCGCCGCGAGACCGACACCATGGACACCTTCGTGGACAGCTCGTGGTACTTCATGCGCTATTGCGATCCGAAGAACGCTGAAAAAATGGTTGCGGAAGGTGCCGATTACTGGATGCCCATGGACCAGTACATCGGCGGCATCGAGCACGCCATCCTGCACCTGCTGTATGCGCGCTTCTGGACCAAGGTCATGCGTGACCTGGGGCTGGTCAAGGTCGATGAGCCCTTCACCAAGCTGCTCACGCAAGGCATGGTGCTCAACCACATCTACAGCCGCCGCACCGCCAAGGGCGGCAAGGACTACTTCTGGCCGCACGACGTGGAGCATGTGCTGGACGAGGGCGGCAAGATCATCGGCGCCAGGCTCAAGAACGAGGCCACCAGCGGCGATGGCCTGCTGCCCGTGGGCACGCCCATCGATTACGAGGGCGTGGGCACCATGTCCAAGTCCAAGAACAACGGCGTCGACCCGCAGGACCTGATCGAGAAGTACGGCGCCGACACCGCGCGCCTGTACACCATGTTCACCGCTCCACCCGAAGCCACGCTGGAGTGGAACGACGCGGCGGTGGAGGGCAGCTACCGCTTTTTGCGCCGCGTGTGGAACTTCGGCCTGAAGCTGTCTGCCATGGATCTGGAAGCTGCCGGCGCAGGCGTGACTGGCGCCAAAGCCCTCAAGGATGTGGAATTCGGCAAGGAGGCCAAGGCCCTGCGTCTGGAGATCCACACCGTGCTCAAGCAGGTGGACTATGACTACCAGCGCATGCAGTACAACACCGTGGTCTCGGGCGCGATGAAGATGATCAACGCGCTCGAAGACTTCAAGGCCACCGACTCGGCCGGCGCCCAGGTGGCGCTCGTCGAAGGCTTCGGTATCCTGCTGCGCTGCCTGTACCCGGCCACGCCGCATGTGGCGCACAGCCTGTGGTCGCAGCTCGGTTACGCCGGGTCTCTGGGTGATCTGCTCGATGCGCCCTGGCCGCAGGTCGATCCCGATGCGCTGGTGCAGGACGAGATCGAGCTGATGCTGCAGGTCAACGGCAAGCTGCGCGGCTCCGTCCATGTGCCGGCACAGGCCGACAAGGCCGAGATCGAGCGCATCGCGCTGGCCAGCGAGGCGTTTGTGGCGCACGCGGCTGGCGCCGCACCCAAGCGCGTCATCGTGGTGCCCGGCCGTCTCGTGAACGTGGTAGTGTGACCGTGATGCACAAGCGCACATTGCTCTCCCTCGCGCCCGTGGCACTGCTGGCCGCCTGCGGGTTTCGCCTGCGGGGGGTGCCCGAGTTTTCCTTCGCAACGCTCTACGTGGCGGCACCGCAGGGCTCGTCCCTGGCGCGGGAGCTGGTGCGCACGCTGCAGGGCTCGGGCAGCACACTGAAGGTGCTGCGCGATCCTGCCGACCTGCCGACCGCCGAGGCCGTGCTTGACCTGCTGTCGGAGCAGCGCGAGCGCGTGGTGGTGGGCCTCAATGCCTCGGGCCAGGTGCGCGAGCTGGAATTGCGCCTGCGCGTGCGCTTCAAGCTGCGCACGCCGGCCGGCGAAGAGCTGATCCCCAACACCGAGCTGCTGCAGCAGCGCGAGATCAGCTACAACGAAGCCATCGCCCTGGCCAAGGAGGCCGAAGAGGCCTTGCTGTACCGCAACATGCAGACCGATATCGTGCAGCAACTGCTGCGCCGGCTGGCGGTGGCCAAGCGCTGACGCCTGCTCAAGGCGCAGGCGCTGATGCCGACGGCGCGCGCATCAGCGTGCTCTTGCCAAACAGCGACTCCACCAGGTCCACGGCCAGCGCGGCCGTACGGTTGCGCACATCGAGGGCGGGGTTGAGCTCCACGATGTCCAGCGAGGCCAGGCACCCGCTGTCGGCAATCATCTCCATGCACAGCTGCGCTTCGCGGTAGGTGGGGCCGCCGGGCACCGTGGTACCCACGCCGGGCGCGATGTCGGGGTCGAGAAAGTCCACGTCAAAACTCACATGCAGGTGGGTGTGGGCATCTAGTCCGGCCAGCGCCTGCTGCATGGTCTGGCGCATGCCCACCTCGTCGATGTGGCGCATGTCGAAGACTTCGAGACCCTGTTCGTGCACAAAGCGCTTTTCGCCTTCGTCCACGCTGCGGATGCCGATCTGGCGGATCTGGTCGGGGCGCAGCGCCGGGCCGCCGCCGGGCATGCCCGCCAGTTGTGTCAGCGCGGCCGGGCCAAAGCCGCACAGGCAGGCCACGGGCATGCCGTGCACATTGCCGCTGGGGGTCAATTGGCTGGTGTTGAAGTCGGCGTGGGCATCGAGCCACAGTACGCGCAGCTGCTTGCCCGCCTCGGCGCAATGGCGCGCCACGGCGCTGATGCTGCCCAGGCCCAGGCAGTGGTCGCCGCCCAGCAGGATGGGCAGGTGGCCCCGCTGCAGCTCGGCATACACGGCATCGCACACGCGCTGGTTCCAGTCCACCACCTCGGGCAGGTGGCGGTAGCCGTCCACGGGCGGCTGCCAGGGGTTGGACGGGCCGCTCAAGTTGCCCCGGTCCAGCACCTGCAGCCCGTGCCGTTGCAGCGCCGCCTGCAGCCCGGCCACGCGCAGGGCCTCGGGGCCCATGGAGGCGCCGCGCGCGCCCGCGCCAATGTCGGTGGGGGCGCCGATCAGGCTGATGGACTGGGCGCTGCGCAGGGCGGTGGGGGACATGGTGCTGGTGCTTTCGGGTAAGGCGGCAGAGGTCGGGGCGGGCGCGGACGCCCGGGGGGGATTCTCGGGGCTTTGGGCGCGCATGAACAGCAAAACAGCGGGTCCGTCCGTTGCCACCTTCGCACACCGGGTGGGGCGGCCTGGCCATTGGTGCAGTGCCCCCGCGTGGCAAGGCGATAAACTTTGCCGCATGCAAGTCGCCTTGGCCCAACTCTCTTCCCATCTTCCACGGGGCCTGTCGCCGCTTTATGTGCTGCATGGCGACGAGCCCTTGCTGCAGCAGGAGGCGGCAGACGCCATCCGGGCCGCCGCCAGGGTCCAGGGCTATACCGAGCGCAGCAGCTACACCGTGGCCGGCGCCCACTTCGACTGGAGCGCGGTGCTGGCCGCAGGCGGCAGTCTGAGCCTGTTTGCCGACAAGCAGATCATCGAGATCCGCATCCCCTCGGGCAAGCCCGGCAAGGAAGGCAGCGTGGCGCTGCAGCAGGTGGCCGAATCGGCCCGGGGCAACGACAGCACGCTCACCATCGTCATGCTGCCGCGCCTCGATAAAACCACCAAGACTGGTGCCTGGTTTGCCGCGCTGGAGGGCAACGGCGTCTCCATCCAGATCGACCCCATCGAACGCGGCCAGCTCCCGCAGTGGATTGCCCAGCGCCTGGCCGCGCAAAACCAGCGTGTGGTGGCGGGCGAAGAAGGCCAGCGCACCCTGCAGTTCTTTGCCGACCGCGTGGAAGGCAACCTGCTGGCCGCGCACCAGGAGATCCAGAAGCTGGCCCTGCTGCACCCCCCGGGCGAGCTCACGCAGGCCCAGGTCGAGGCCGCCGTGCTCAACGTGGCCCGCTACGACGTGTTCAAACTGTCCGAATCGGTGCTGGCCGGGCAGACGGGCCGCGTGCAACGCATGCTCGATGGCCTGCAGGCCGAGGGTGAGGCCGAGGTGCTGGTGCACTGGGCGCTGGCCGAAGACATCCGCGCCCTGAAACGCGTCAAGGATGCCATGAACGCGGGCCGCCCCCTGCCCATGGCCCTGCGCGAGAACCGCATCTGGGGCCCCAAGGAGCGCTTGTTCGAGCGCATCCTGCCCAAGGCCAGCGACGCCGCCCTGGCGCGGCTGCTGCAGTCGGCCCACACCGTGGACGGCATCGTGAAAGGCCTCAAGCAGCCCGACTGGCCGCAGGACGGTTGGCAGGCGCTGCAGCGGCTGGCGTTCCAGCTGTGCCGGCTGACGCAAGCGGCGCGGTGAGGTTTCACCGCCAGGTTTTCATTGTTTTTTGGCGCTGGATCTTATCCATCAAGCGCTGATAGCTATCAGAAAAATAGTATCGGTTCAGATGGATTCCAGCAGGCCACGCGCCTTGTCTATCCACATCTGCAGGCTGGCGATCAGATCCTGCTGGCTGAACGAGCAGCTCTCTTCAGAGAACAGCGCACTCGATTCCAGCCGGTCCAGCAGGCCGTGCAGCACCTCGGCGTAGCGCGGCGGCAGGGCGGCGAGCAGTTCGGCCTGTTCGCGGGCGGTATGGCTGAGGCTGGACGCGGGCAGTGCACCCGCGGTGAAGGCCTGGAGTGCTTCTTGCACGGGTTGGAGCAGGTAGGAGCGTGTCATCGGAGCCGCTGCAAAGTGAAGGGGCAAGGGTAACCGCTGTGCGGCGGGCAGGCTGCGGGGTATCTGCGGCAAAATCCTGACATGAACGCCCTCAACGTCACCGAATACACCCACACCCTCGGTTTGCAGGCAAAAGCGGCCTCTGCGCTCATGGCCAAAGCGCCGGCAGCTATCAAGAACAAGGCGCTCAAGGCCCTGGCCCGCCTGCTGCGCGAAAACACAGCCGCCTTGCAGACCGACAATGCCGTCGACCTGGAGCGCGCCCGCGCCGCCGGCCTGGCCGAGCCGATGGTGGACCGCCTCCAGCTCAGCCCCAAGGTGCTGGAGACCTGCGCCCAGGGCTGCGAGCAGCTGGCCGCCATGCCCGACATCATTGGCGAAATCATCGGCATGAAGCAGCAGCCCAGCGGCATCCGCGTGGGCCAGATGCGCGTGCCGATCGGCGTGTTCGGCATGATCTACGAGAGCCGCCCCAACGTGACCATCGAGGCGGCCAGCCTCAGCATCAAGAGCGGCAACGCCTGCATCCTGCGCGGCGGCTCCGAGGCGATCGAGTCGAACAAGGCATTGGCCAGACTGGTGCAGCAGGCCCTGGCCGAAGCCGGCCTGCCGCAGGACGCGGTGCAGCTGGTGCAGACCACCGACCGCGAAGCCGTGGGCCAGCTCATTGCCATGCCGCAGTTTGTGGACGTGATCATCCCGCGCGGCGGCAAGGGCCTGATCGAGCGCATCAGCCGCGATGCCAAGGTGCCGGTCATCAAGCACTTGGACGGCAACTGCCACACCTATGTGGATGACCCCTGCGACATCGCCATGGCCGTGAAGGTCGCCGACAACGCCAAGACCAACAAGTACAGCCCCTGCAACGCCAGCGAAGGCCTGCTGGTGGCGCGCGGCGTGGCGGCGGAGTTTCTGCCGCAGATCGGCGCCGTGTATGCCGCCAAGGGCGTGGAGATGCGCGGCTGCCCCGAGGCGCTGGCCATCCTGCAGCCGGTACCTGGTGCCCAGCTGGTGCCTGCCACCGAGCAGGACTGGAGCGAGGAGTATCTGGCGCCCATCATCAGCGTGAAGGTGGTGGCGGGCGTGGACGAAGCCATCGCCCACATCAACCGCTATTCGAGCCACCACACCGACGCCATCCTGACCACCAACCACATGCACGCCCAGCGCTTCTTGCGCGAGGTGGATTCGGCCAGCGTGATGGTGAATGCCAGCACGCGCTTTGCCGATGGCTTCGAGTTTGGCCTGGGGGCCGAAATCGGCATCAGCACCGACAAGTTCCACGCGCGCGGGCCGGTGGGGCTGGAAGGCCTCACCTCGCTCAAGTACGTGGTGCTGGGCGATGGCGAGGTGCGGGTCTGATTTGCTGCTTATTTCATAGCTGGTTGGGGTTGCCAGTATTGCGCTGAAAGCCAATACCAGATGAAAATCATCATCCTCGGAGCCGGCCGCGTAGGCCAGAGCGTGGCCGACAACCTGGTGTCCGAGCGCAACGACATCACCGTCATCGACACCGACGCCGAGCGTCTGCGCCGCCCAGGACGAGACCAACTTGGTGTGCTGCAAGGTGGCGCAGCTGGTGTTCAACATCCCCAAGCGCATTGCGCGCGTGCGCTCCACCGGGTTCCAGCGGGATGAGCGCCTGGTGTCCACCGAAGGCTTTGCGGTGGACCGCATCATCTGCCCCGAGGAATCCCTCACCCGCTACATCGGCAAGCTCATCGAATACCCCGAAGCCATGCAGGTGCGCGAGTTCGCTGGCGGGCGGGCCTGCCTGGTGTCGGTGCGGACGCGGGCCGGCGCACCCATGGTGGGCCACACCGTGGCCGAGATGCGCAGCAGCACCCCCGAGGTGGCGGTGCGCCTGGTGGCCATCTATCGCCGCTTTCCGGAAGAGCCCGACCGCTTCGTGGCCTGCGCCGGGGAAACCCGCATCGAGCCCGGCGACGAGGTTTTTGTGCTGGCCGCGCGCGAGCACATCGCCCATGTGCTGGCCACCTTGCACCGCCGGGACGCCACGCCGGTGCGGCCCGTGCGGCGCATCATGATCGCCGGCGGCGGCCGTGTGGGCCTGCACCTGGCGCTGGAGCTGGGCAGGGAGCCGGGGCGCTATCTGGTGAAGATCATCGAGGACGACAGTGCGCGCTGCATCGAGCTGGCCTCGCGTCTGCCGTCCGACACCCTGGTGCTGCAGGGCGATACCACCGATGAAAACCTGCTCGGTGACGAGAGCATCGACGAGATCGATCTCTTTCTGGCCCTGACCGACGACGACGAGGACAACATCATGTCCTGCCTGCTGGCCAAGCGCATGGGCGCGCGCCGCGTGCTGGCGCTGATCAACCGCCGCAGCTATGCCGACCTGATGCACGGCACGCAGATCGACATTGCCCTGTCGCCCGCGCAGGCCATGCTGGGCGAGCTGCTGGCCTATGTGCGCCAGGGCGATGTGCAGGCCGTGCACAGCTTGCGCCGGGGCGTGGCCGAGGCGCTGGAGATCGTGGCCCGTGGCGACCGCAAGACCTCGCGGGTGGTGGGCCGCAAGGTCAGCGAGCTGGCCCTGCCGCGCGACGTGCACATCGGCCTGATCGTGCGCGGCCTGTCCGATGCGCACGATGCACCCGAGGGGGCGCCCGATGCGCCGCCCGAGCCGCAGGTGATCATCCCACGCAGTGCCACGGTGATCGAGAGCAATGACCATGTGGTGTTCTTCCTGCCGCACAAGCGGCTGGTGCGCGACGTGGAAAAGCTCTTTCGCGTGAGCGCCACTTTCTTCTGAACCGGAACAGGTCCGCGAGAACACCATGGTGGACATGTTTCCCGTCCTGCGTGTGCTGGGCATCCTGGTCATGATCTTTTCGCTGTCCATGGGGCTGCCGCTGGCGGTTTCGCTGTGGACCCAGGACGGGGTGTGGCATGTGTACCCGCTGGCCATGGGCGCCACGATGCTGGCGGGCGCATGGCTGTGGTGGCGCCTGCGCCTGTTCCGGCAGGAGCTGCAGCCACGCCATGGCGTGATGCTGGTCTCGCTGGTGTGGATGCTGCTGCCACTGGCGGCTGCCGTGCCGCTGATGCTGGCAGGGCACCACGCAGGGCGGCCGATGTCGTTCACGCACGCGTACTTTGAAGCCGTTTCCGGCCTGACCACCACGGGCGCCACGGTGCTGACGGGCCTGGACACCCTGCCCGTGTCGGTGAACGTGTGGCGCACCTTTTTGCAGTGGATGGGCGGCATGGGCATTTTGATCCTGGCGGTGGCGGTGCTGCCACTGCTGGGGGTGGGCGGCAGCCAGCTGTTCAAGGCCGAGGCGGCCGGGCCGCTCAAGGACACCAAGCTCACGCCGCGCATGACCGGCACCGCCAAAGGGCTGTGGGGCGTGTACGCCCTTTTCTCCGCCCTGTGTGGCCTGGCCTACTGGGGGGCGGGCATGGCACCGCTGGATGCGCTGATGCACATGTTCTCCACGGTGAGCCTGGGCGGGCTGTCTTCCCATGACCAGAGCTTCGGGTATTTTCAGTCGCCGCTGCTGGAGACCATCTGCATCTTCTTCATGCTGGTGGCCAGCTGCAATTTCGCACTGTATTTCGTGGCCATCCGCAAGGGGCAGTGGGGTGGCTTCTGGCGCGACCCGGAGCTGCGCGCCACCCTGTTCACGCTGGTCGGCGGGGGGCTGCTGGTGGCCGGGTTGCTGTGGGTCAAGGGAGTGTATGCGCCGCTCGATGCGCTGCGCCACGGCATGTTCAACCTGGTGTCCCTGGCTTCCACCACCGGCTATTCCACGGTGGACTATCTGGGCTGGCCGGTGTTTGCGCCCGTGTTCATGCTGCTGCTGTCGGGCCTGGCGACCAGTGCGGGCTCCACGGGCTGCGGCATCAAGATGGTGCGCGTGCTGATCTTGCTCAAGCAGGCGCGCCGGGAAATGAACCGGCTGGTGCATCCGCGCGCCGTGCAGCCCGTGCGGCTGGGCGACGCGGTGGTGGACAACCGGGTGATCTTCTCGGTGCTGGCCTTCATGCTGGTGTATGGCGCCACCATTTTCGGCCTGAGCATGGTGCTGCTGCTGACCGATCTGGACCTGGTGACCGCATTTTCGGCCGTCCTGGCCAGCGTCAACTGCACGGGGCCGGGTCTGGGCAGTGTGGGCCCCGCCGCCAACTACGCCGTGCTGACCGATTTCCAGATATGGATCTGCACCCTGGCCATGCTGCTGGGGCGGCTGGAGATACTGAGTTTCATGGCCTTGCTCACACCGGCGTTCTGGCGGCGCTGACCGGCCGGAGGCCGGCCAGCGCGCTGCCTTGCGAATCTCTGGCCCGGCCCCAACTCCTACAATTCACCGCAACCGCTTCCCGAGGGCATCTATGGTTCCGCATCTCATCACGGCCCTCACGGGGCCGATCAACGAACTCGAACAGCGCATCCTCGACTCCATGCCGGCCATCGAGCGCTGGTTTCGCCTGGAGTGGATGGAGCACACGCCGCCGTTCTACACCTCGGTCGATATTCGCAATGCCGGCTTCAAGCTGGCGCCCGTGGACACCAATCTGTTCCCGGGCGGCTGGAACAATCTCACCAAGGAGATGCTGCCCCTGGCCGTGCAGGCCGCCATGGCCGCCATCGAGAAGATCTGCCCCGAGGCGCGCAACCTGCTGATCATTCCCGAGAACCACACGCGCAACACGTTTTACCTGGCCAATGTGGTGCAGCTGCAGCGCATCTTCAACATGGCGGGCCTGAATGTGCGGGTGGGCTCCATCAGCCCCGAGATCAAGAAATCCACCCTGATCGAGCTGCCCAATGGCGACTCGGTGATGCTGGAGCCCGTGATCCGTACCAAAGGGCGGTTGGGCCTCAAGGATTTCGACCCCTGCACGATTTTGCTCAACAACGATCTTTCGGCCGGCGCGCCGGGCATTCTGGAGGACATTCATGAGCAGTACCTGCTGCCACCCCTGCATGCAGGCTGGAGCGTGCGCAGGAAGAGCACGCATTTCAAGAACTACGAAGAAGTGGCCAAGCGCTTCGGCAAGATGCTCGGCATCGACCCCTGGCTGATCAATCCGCTGTTCAGCCAGTGCGGAGCTGTGGATTTTGCCGAAGGCACGGGCATGGACGGGTTGCAAAGCGGGGTGGATGCCCTGCTCGCCAAGGTCCGGCGCAAGTACAAGGAATACGGCATCCATGAAAAGCCCTTCGTAATCGTCAAGGCCAACAACGGCACCTATGGCATGGGCATCATGACCGTGCGCGATGCCAAGGAGCTGGACGACCTGAACCGCAAGACCCGCAACAAGATGGCCGTCATCAAGGACGGCCAGCCGGTCAGCGACGTGATCATCCAGGAAGGGGTGCTCACGCAGGAGCGGGTGCACGAGGCCGTCGCCGAGCCGGTGGTCTACATGATGGATCGCTATGTGGTGGGCGGCTTTTATCGCATGCATGCGGAGCGCGGCGTGGATGAAAACCTCAACGCCCCCGGTGCGAGTTTCGTGCCGCTGGCGTTCGAGCACAGCACGCACATGCCCCAGCCCGGTGTGCGCCCGGGTGTGAGTGCGCCCAACCGCTTTTACATGTATGGCGTGGTGGCGCGCCTGGCCATGCTGGCTGCCAGCTACGAGCTGGAAGCCACCAACCCGGACGCCGAGATTTACGACTGATCCGGGGCCATGCCCTGCCGGGGCGCCGGGGTCGGTGCGCAGTTGTTGCGCTGCAACAAAACCCGTGAGGCCGACCCGCCAGGGCGATGGCGGGCGCACAATAGCGTTCCCAAAAGTTACGGAACCCCGTCTTGCCCAGTGCCGCGGGGGGTGTCAGTGCAAAGTTCCAAATCATCGCTCGCAGCGCTCACGCTGGGCGCCATCGGTGTTGTCTACGGCGATATCGGCACCAGCGTGCTGTACGCGGTCAAGGAAGTTTTCGGCTCGGGCCATGTCCCGTTCACGCCGGACAACATCTACGGCATTCTGTCCATCTTCTTCTGGACCCTGACCGTCATCGTTTCCCTCAAGTACGTAGTGCTGGTGCTGCGTGCCGACAACAACGGCGAGGGCGGGCTGATCGCCATGCTGGCGCTGGCCTCGCAGGCAGTGAAAGACAAGCCCCGCTTGCGCAAGGGGCTGCTGGCGGTGGGCATCTTCGGCACCTCGCTGTTTTATGGCGACGGCGTCATCACCCCGGCCATTTCGGTGCTGTCCGCGGTGGAGGGGCTGGAGGTGGTGTCGCCCCATTTCAAGCAGTATGTGATTCCGCTCACGCTGATCGTGCTGTTTTGCCTGTTTGCCGTGCAAAAGCGGGGCACGGGTGGCATCGGAAAATTTTTCGGTCCCATCACGCTCCTGTGGTTCCTGTCCCTGGCCGTGCTGGGGGTGTCGCACATCGTCACCCACCCTGAAATCCTCTGGGCCATGAGCCCGCACCACGCGCTGGGGTTCATGTGGGCCCATCCGGGCATCAGTTTCATCATTCTGGGTGCCGTGGTGCTGTGCGTGACCGGGGCCGAGGCGCTGTATGCCGACCTGGGGCATTTTGGCAAACGGCCCATCCGCCTGGCCTGGTTTGGCGTGGCCATGCCGGCGCTCACGCTCAATTATTTTGGCCAGGGTGCGCTGCTGCTGGCCGAACCCGAGGCGGTGAAGAATCCGTTTTTCATGATGGCGCCCGACTGGGCCCTGGTGCCGCTGGTGATCTTGGCAACGCTGGCCACGGTCATCGCTTCGCAGGCGCTCATCACGGGCGCCTTCAGTGTCACCAAGCAGGTGATCCAGCTGGGCTATCTGCCGCGCCTGAACATCCTGCACACCAGCGTGCGGGACACGGGGCAGATCTACATCCCTCTGGTCAACTGGGGGCTTTTCGTGGCCATTGTGCTGGCGGTGGTGATGTTCCGCTCGTCCAGCAACCTGGCTGCGGCCTATGGCATCGCCGTGACGCTGGACATGTTGATTACCACCACCTTGACGTTCTTTGTCATCCGCTATGGCTGGGGCTATCCGCTGGCGCTGTGCATTGCGGCCACGGGCTGTTTTTTTGTGGTGGACCTGGCCTTCTTCGCGTCCAATCTGCTCAAGCTGTTCCAGGGCGGGTGGTTCCCGCTGATGATCGGCGGCGGCGTGTTCGTGCTGATGATGACCTGGAAGGAGGGGCGCCGCCTGCTCAACGACAAGCTGCGCGCCGATGCCATCGACCTCAAGGCTTTCCTGGAGTCGGTGTTCCTGAACCCACCCACCCGCGTGGACGGTACGGCGGTGTTCCTCACGGCAGAACCGGGGGCCGTGCCCAATGCCATGCTGCACAACCTCAAGCACAACAAGGTGCTGCATGGCCAGAATCTGTTCGTCACCGTGCGCAACCACGAAGTGCCTTGGATCGGGCTGGACAAGCGCCTGCAGGTGGAGCCCCTGGGGCACGATTGCTGGCAGGTGGTGGTGCATTACGGCTTCAAGAACGATCCCGACATCCCCAGCGCCCTGCACCAGTTGCGGGGCCGGGGCTGTGAGCTGGAGGCCATGACCACCAGCTACTTTCTCTCGCGCGACACCATCATTCCCACCATCGGCAGCGGCATGGCGCCTTGGCGCGAGAAGCTGTTTGCCCAGATGCACCACAACGCCAGTGGCGCCGCCGACTTCCTGCATTTGCCCAACAACGCAGTGGTCGAGCTGGGCTCCAAGATCGAGATCTAGCCAGATTGACAGGATTTTGGCTTGTGGTGCCTGTTTGGTAGGCGCAATATGCTATTGAATATGTAGCGTATTGGTGCATGGCGATGCCAGAATGCACCCATGCAATTTTTCAAAGACCTGAGCCTGTCTGCCTTCACCGCCGGCTTTGTGGCGGTGCTGGTGGGGTTCACGAGTTCCGTGGCCATTGTTTTCCAGGCGGCCCAGGCGTTTCAGGCCACACCCGCGCAAATCACTTCGTGGATGTGGGCGCTGGGGCTGGGCATGGGCCTGTGCTCGCTAGTGCCCTCGCTCTTGCTGCGCAAGCCGGTGATGGTGGCCTGGTCCACGCCAGGCGCTGCCGTGCTGGCCACCGCCGGACTGGCTGGAGGCTTCAGCATGGCCGAGGCGGTGGGCGCCTTCATGGTGTGTGCCGTCCTGATCACGCTGGCGGGTGTTACGCGCTGGTTCGAGCGCGCCATGAGCCGCATTCCCATGGAGATTGCCGCAGCGTTGCTGGCGGGGGTGCTCGCGCGTTTTGGCATGCAGGCCTTTGCTGCGGCGCAGACGGCCCTGCCCCTGGTATTGCTGATGCTGGGGACGTATCTGGTGGTGCGCCGGCTGCTGCCACGCTATGCCGTGGTCATCACGCTGGCGCTGGCCATCGGTTTTGTTGCGCTGCGCGGCGAGATGTCCTGGTCGGCCATTCGCCTGGAATTGGCCATGCCCGTTTTCACGGCGCCGCAGTTCACCTGGTCTGCGGCCATCAGCCTGGCCCTGCCCCTGTTTGTCGTGACCATGGCCTCGCAAAACCTGTCGGGCGTGGCGGTGATCCGCGCCACGGGGTATGACCTGCCGGTGTCGCGCCTCATCACCATGACGGGGCTCGCGACCCTGGTGCTGGCGCCCTTTGGTGGCTATGCGCTGAATTTCAGCGCCATCACCGCCGCCATCTGCATGGGCCCCGAGGCCCACCCGGACCACACCAAACGCTACACGGCTGCGGTGTCCTGCGGCTTGCTGTATGTGGTGATCGGCATCTTCGGCGCGGTCGTCACGGGCCTGTTGACCGCGTTTCCCAAGGAGCTGGTGGTGGCCATCGCCGGCCTGGCTTTGCTGGGCACGATCGGTAACGGCTTGGCTGCCGCGCTGCAGGGCGAGTCTCATCGCGAGGCGGCACTGATCACCTTCCTGGTCACTCTCAGCGGCGTGGTGGTGGCAGGGGTGGGGTCTGCGTTCTGGGGCGTGGCCGCCGGCAGCCTGGCGCTATTTGTGCAACAGTACAGGCGTTCCCAAGCCGAGAGCGTCTGACCAGGTCGGATGCAGTGAATGCGGCAATGCCATGGGGGCGGCCGCCTGTCCACACTGTCGATACTTAACGCACGATCCTTTTTCCTGAAAAACCATGAAACTCCTTTTCATCGCTGATCCGCTCGAAGGTTTCAAGATCTACAAGGACACCACCTTTGCCATGATGCGCGAGGCGCAGCGGCGTGGACACCAGCTGGCGGCATGTCTGCCACAGGATCTGGTGTGGCAGCGTGGCAGCCAGGTGACTGCACGGGTGCGCGACATTGTTCTCACGGGCGATGCGACCGATTGGTTCCAGGCGCAGCCACTGCGCAGTTCGGCCCTCACGGCGTTCGATGCGGTGCTCATGCGCAAGGATCCGCCCTTCGATAGTGAATATTTTTATGCCACCCACTTGCTTGAACAGGCCGAGAGGGAGGGCGCACGGGTATTTAATAAACCGCGTGCACTGCGCGATCACCCGGAAAAACTGGCGATCATGGAGTTTCCCCAGTTCATCGGCCCCACGCTGGTGACCCGTGATGCGCAAGACATCCAGCAGTTCCATGCAGAACACCAGGACATCATCCTCAAGCCACTCGATGGCATGGGAGGCATGGGCATTTTTCGGGTCGGTCCGGACGGACTGAATCTAGGCAGCATCACGGAAACACTCAACCGCCACGGAGCGCAAAGCGTGATGGTGCAGAAATTTCTTCCGCAGATCGTGGACGGTGACAAGCGTGTCCTCATCATCGGGGGCAGGCCGGTGCCTTTCTGCCTTGCACGCATCCCGCAGGGCAGCGAAGTCCGGGGCAATCTGGCGGCGGGCGGCAAGGGCGTGGCAAGGCCACTGTCTGCGCGGGACTGGGAGATTGCTGAAGCGCTGGGCCCTGTCTTGCAGAGCCGGGGCTTGCTGCTGGCAGGCGTGGATGTCATCGGAGAGTGCGTCACCGAAATCAACGTGACGAGCCCGACGTGCTTCCAGGAGATCCAGGAACAGACGGGTTGCGACGTCGCGCATCTGTTCGTGGATGCGCTGGAGGCGGCTGTTGCCGCGCACGGCTGAAGACGGCGGGTGAGGTTGGGTTTTTCTGACTTTCCCGTGTTATAGTCTACGGCTTCGCTGCCGTGAGCCCTCTTCGTGAGGGTGCTGGATGCGGAGGAAAAAAGAAGATGGTTTTGG
>NZ_JBXAJH010000021.1:0-60452 GCF_058797075.1 Acidovorax sp. GW823-FHT02H02
AAGCGCAAGCGTGCGGGGTGGAATCTGGGCTATCTGGAGCGCGTCTTGGGTATCACTATTTAGATGCGATTGCCCTGTTCCCTGCAGCGCGCGCTGCAGGCGGCTCAACTGCGGCGCGGCTTGCGGCTCTTGCTTTTGCCCGCCTTGCCATTCGCGGCCGCCTTCTTGACCGATGCCTTGGCTACACCGGCAGGCGAGCGCGCCGCCTGCTCACGCGTCAGACCGGCGCGCTCAGTGACCGAGGGGTCCGGCGCCTGGACGCGCTTGCGCCCGCCCGAACGCCCCACCTTGCGGGCTGCGGATTCTGGGGCCACGCCCTTGTCCTTGAGCGCACGGCCGATCAGTTCCTCGCCCTCTCGGATCAGGCGGAAGTCGATCTTGCGCCCATCGAGGTCCACACGGCTGACCTGCACCCGCACCCGCGTGCCAATGGAATAGCGGATGCCCGTTCGTTCACCGCGCAGTTCCTGGCGCGCTTCGTCGAACTTGAAGTACTCGCCCCCCAGTTCGGTGATGTGCACGAGACCTTCCACATACATCGCATCCAGCGTCACGAAGATGCCGAAGCTCGTGGCCGCACTGACCACACCGCTGTATTCCTCGCCCAGGTGCTCGCGCATGTATTTGCACTTGAGCCAGGCCTCGACATCGCGGCTGGCCTCGTCGGCGCGGCGCTCGTTGGCGCTGCAATGCAGGCCGGCGGCCTCCCAGGCCTGCGTTTCACGGCTGGGGGGCGCCAGCTCTTTACGCGGCTTGGTACCGGGCGCTGCCACGCGGGCCGCCAGGCGCTTGGCCAGCTTGGCGTGCGCCTCGCCGGGTGTGGGCAGCGCGGGTAGCTTGTATTTGCTCTTGCCCAGAATGGCCTTGATGACACGGTGCACCAGCAGGTCGGGGTAGCGCCGAATGGGGCTGGTGAAGTGCGTGTAGGCCTCGAAGGCCAGACCGAAGTGCCCGCTGTTGATGGGGGTGTAGATGGCCTGCTGCATCGACCGCAGCAGCATGGTGTGGATCTGCTGCGCGTCGGGCCGGTCCTTGGTGGCCTCGGCAATCGCCTGGAACTCCGACGGATGGGGGTTGTCACCGATCGTCATGCCCACCGCCATCGCCTTGAGGTAGCCCCGCAGGATTTCCTGCTTCTCGGGCGTAGGCCCTTCGTGCACCCGGAACAGGCCGGGTTGGCCGCCCTGCGCAATGAAGTCGGCACTGCACACATTGGCGGCCAGCATGGCTTCTTCGATCAGCTTGTGGGCATCGTTGCGGGTGCGCGGCACGATCTTTTCGATGCGGCCGTTCTCATCACAGATGATCTGCGTCTCGGTGGTTTCAAAGTCCACCGCGCCGCGCTCACGGCGTGCCAGCAGCAGCGCCCGGTACACGTCGTGCAGGTTGATCAGGTCTTTCACCCGGTCCTTGCGTTTGCCCGCTTCCGGCCCACGGGTGTTCGCCAGAATGGCAGCGACTTCGGTGTAAGTGAAGCGCGCGTGGCTGTACATCACGGCCGGGTAGAACTGGTAGGCATGCACCTCGCCCTTGGCGGTGACCAGCATGTCGCACACCATGCACAGGCGCTCCACCTCGGGGTTGAGCGAGCACAGGCCATTGCTGAGTTTTTCAGGCAGCATGGGGATCACGCGGCGCGGAAAGTACACGCTGGTGGCGCGGTCGTAGGCGTCGATGTCGATGGCGCTGCCAGTCTCCACATAGTGGCTCACGTCGGCAATGGCCACCAGCAGACGCCAGCCCTTGCCGCGCCCCACCTTGGCGGGCTCGCAATAGACGGCATCGTCGAAGTCGCGCGCATCTTCGCCGTCGATGGTGACCAGGGGCACGTCGGTCAGATCGACCCGCTGCTTCTTGTCCTGCGCACGCACCTTGTCGGGCAGCTCTTTGGCCTGCGCCAGGCATTCGGCCGAGAACTCGTGCGGCACGCCATATTTGCGCACCGCGATTTCAATCTCCATGCCCGGGTCGTCCACCTCGCCCAGCACTTCGGTGATGCGCCCCACGGGCTGGCCAAACAGCGCCGGGGGTTCGGTCAACTCGACCACCACCACCTGCCCCGGCTTGGCCGCGCCGGTGGCCCCCTTGGGAATCAGCACGTCCTGCCCGTAGCGCTTGTCTTCCGGGGCCACCAGCCAGACACCGCTTTCCTGGAGCAAGCGGCCGATCAGGGGCTGCGGCGGACGCTCGATGATCTCCACCACGCGCCCCTCGGGGCGGCCCCGGCGGTCCTGGCGCACGATGCGCACGCGCACCCGGTCCTTGTGCAGGACGGCGCGCATTTCATTGGGGGGGATGTAGATGTCGCCTTCGCCATCATCGCGAATGACGAAACCATGGCCATCACGGTGCCCCTGCACGCTGCCTTCAATCTCGTCCGACAGATGTGCAGCGGATGCGTCGGGGGTGATTTTTTTGATATACAATCTTAGACTTTCCTGAAATGCCCAGGTGGGCGGAATTGGTAGACGCACTAGTTTCAGGTACTAGCGAGTAACATCGTGGAGGTTCGAGTCCTCTCCTGGGCACCAAGTTTAACGAGAACCGGTTACGGTTTTCAGAATATTGAAGCCGCTGTATCTACAGCGGCTTTTTTATTTGCCAAGAGCTTCCCCATCACTTCCTGTTGGCGCGTGATTGCTCGCTCTCCACAAAATTTGCCAGCGATTCGCCGAAAGCCCGAAAAACTTGTTCTATAATTCGAAGCTGATCTGAAAGCCCAGGTGGCGGAATTGGTAGACGCACTAGTTTCAGGTACTAGCGAGTAACATCGTGGAGGTTCGAGTCCTCTCCTGGGCACCAATACATTCAAAGGCCGTTGCAACTGCAACGGCCTTTTTGTTTTCCGGTCCTGTGCCCGAATGAAAACCCGGTGGTGCATTCCATCCGCACTGGAAGCTAAAGGTCGGGAATCAGCCGCTTGCCCAGGCTGAGGGCATCATCCCGGGCATAGCCCAGCTTTTCATAGAACGCCATGACCTGCACATTGGCGGTACGCACCAGCACATGGACCTTGGGGCAACCCATGGCCAGCAATTGCTGCTCGACCCGCTCCATGAGGCTGCGGCCAATGGCCAGCCGCTGGCGCCCCGGCGCCACCGCCAGGTAATACACCGAACCGCGATGGCCGTCATACCCCGCCATGGCGGTTGCGACGAGCACATTCTCACCATCCAGCCCCCGTGCCATCGCCACCAGAAAAAGCCCGGGTTGCACGGTCTGCTTGCGCGCAATGTCCTTGTGGGGATCATTCCAGGGGCGCAGCAAACCGCAGTCGTGCCAGAGCGCCACCGCTGCCGCTTCGTCCTCCATTTCAAAAGGACGTATCTGGAAGGCAGTGGTCACGGGGTCACTTGCGCAGCAGGATTTTCAGCACGTTCTGCAGGCGACGCGCACTGGCAGCATCGTTGGCGCTGGCCAGGACACGCGCAGCATCTTGCCCCCAGGTCTGGGCCGGCGCCGGATCGTTGCGACGCGTGAGCAGCTGCAATTGCAGCATCCGGCGCGCACCGATATGTTCCGCCGGCGTTGGCGCCTCGGCCGCCATCTCCAGCCGGAGCAAGGCCTCGGCAGCATCGCCGGCCGCAGGGGCGGACAACGCCTGCGACCAGGCAGCACGCACGCCGGCCGTGACCCGGCCACCCAACTCCTGCGTGCTCGGCAACAGCGCCGCATCGCGCTTTTCCCAGGCCGTCAGCAGCTGCGTCAGCGCTTCACCATGGGCCTGTGCAGCCAGCTTCTTGAGTGCCAGCTGGGCGTGCTCCATCGCTTCACGCTGGGCGCGGAAAGCCGTGTCACCCAGGCGCGGCCCGCGCTCTTCATATGCAGGACGATCACCAAAGCGGCCGCCACGGTCATTGCGATCGCCAAAATGGCTGTCGGCACGCGGACCGCGGCCGCCATCGCGATCAGCGCGGCCCTCACGGCGATCACCCGGACGCCCGCCCCGGCCTGGCGCTGCGGGCGCATCCTTCTTCATGCCAGGGCGGTCATCGCCACGCACCGCCACCACCGGGCGTGCGGCCGGCTTGGGAACGACAGGGGCAGCCGCAGGCGCAGGCACTTCTTCAGCACCTTCTGCCGCGCCCTCTGCGGCTGCATTTTCAGTCGCTGCTTGCGCAGATGGGGGGGATGCTTCAAGCTGGTTCTGTGCATCTTTCTGCGCCGAAGCCACCACCTGTGCCGCCTGGGCCTGTCCGTGCAGCGCGGCCTCCAGCGCCTGCATGGCGGTGCGAATCTGCTGCGCATCGCCCGTGGCATTGGCGGTTTCCAGCGCCTTGGAGGCCTCCAGCACCACCCGGTCGCGGGCGCTCAGTTCGGTGACCGCCTTCTCCCGGTCTGCCGACTTGCGGTTGAAGGCTTCATCAATGGGCTTGCGGAAGGCATCCCACAGCTTTTGCTCATGCTTGCGGTCCAGCGGCACGGCCTGGGCCTCGACCTGCCAGCGCTGCTGCAAGGCCTTCACGGCATCGATGCGCAGCGTGGGCGCAGCGCCCAGCGCCACCGCTTCATCAATCATCGCGTGGCGCCGGGCCAGGCTGTCTTTTTGCGCGTTTTCCAGCGGCGCGGCAGCCGCACTGATGGCCTGCTTCCACAGCGGCTGCAGTTCGGCAAACAGCTTTTCCCCCACATGCCCGCCCTCGCGCCAACGGTCGCCAAACTGGTGCAGCGCGCGGTTGATGGCCTTCCAGTCACCGGAGGCGGCATGCTCCTGCGCCCACGCCTTGACCTCTTCGATGAGAGCCAGGCGCTGGGCCTTGTGTTCGGCCGCCTCGGTGCGAATCTTGTCCAGCCATGCCTCGACCACCTTGTGCGCGGCATTGCACGCCTCGTCAAACTTCTTCCACAGGCCGTGGTTGGGCGCTCCGCCCTGGTCCGACTGCTTCCACTGCTCGCGCAACTGGCGCAATGTTTCCTGCATCTTGCGGCCACCCAAGGCCTGGCCCTCGGGACGCTGGAGCAGCGCCTGCGCCTTGGCCACCAGCTCTTCGCGCACCTGGTCTGCGCTCCATCGCTGCCAGCCTTCGAGCTCACCGGCAGCCACCAGCGCGGCATGCACCTGGTGCTCCAACGGGGTGTCGATGTGCTTGCCATGCACTTTCAGCACCGCACGCAGCGCAGCAGCGGCGCCCGCACTGGCTTTGCCATGTCCTTCGGCGGTTTCCTTCTCCAGGGTGGCCAGCGCTTCGCGCACCGCCTGCATGGCCTGCTCCTGCACCTGCGGGTCCACCTTGGGGCGCGCCGCGCGGGCCGGCTTGGCCGCTGCGGCAGCGGCCGCCTCCACGGGCAAGCCACGGGCAGCACGCAACTCGTCGGCCCACAAGGGAACGGGAGGCAACGGGGCAGCTGCGTCTGCAGCAGCCGCAGCGGCTTGCGCCACGGCCGGCTGGAAGGCATCCCACACGACCAGCAGCTGCGTGCGCGAGGCCTCCAGCAGGGGCGGAAAGCGCGCCTCCACGCTGACCCAGCTGGCGTCTCCGGTCAGTTCCTGGGCCTGCTCCTGCCAGCGCACAACGTCGGCACGCAGCAATTCGAGCGCAGCCTGGGCATCTTTCCAGGATTTGGTGGATAACACTTCGATGCGCTGGGCGAGCAACACGGCGGCTTCCCGCTGCACCTGAACGCGGTGCTGCAGGTCTTCGATCACTTTCACCCGCTCGGCCACCTGCACCTTGAGCAGCGACAGAGGTTCGCGCGACAAAGGTGCACCGGCCTTGGCCGCATCGCGCTGCCACGCCAGGGCGTCGGCAATATTGAGCTTGGGAGCGGCCAGCAATGCCTGGGCCTTCTCGGCCCATTCAGCCGCAATGACCTCCTGACCCTTGGCGCGGCGGATTTCATCCAGCCGTTCACGCACCGCGCGGGCGGCGCCCTTGTCACGCCCGCTCAGCTCCTTGAAGACCTCCTGCAGTTGCTCGGGCGCCGGCTGGGAAGCGAGCCAGTCACGGATGCGGGAAGCCCGCTCACTGGACGTGGCGGCCGAAAAAGCGCCGCCAGTCAGTGCATCCAGTGGATGCGACTCTTGGGTTTTGGCCGGGGCCGGGTTCACTTCAGGTGCGTCGGACATTTTGCTGCGAGAAAAAAAAGGAAACATGGATCCAATGGATAACGAAAACCGGACAGGCTGCGGTGGAAAGCTGGCCGCTGGGGCCCTGTGCAATGCGTGCCTGCAGGTGAGAAGACTATTTTCACCGGGTTCCAGCAAAAGACCACACCACGGTCCTGGACCACGCATCAAGCAATGATCTGACGCAAGCCGGTCAGGCCAGCGGACGCAGACAGGTCGGTTGATGGACTTCATCTCCCGGTACAACGGAATGCACCCAGGAAAACTGCCCCATTATCTATATATATGTGCAACCAACGAACAGGCCAGCGTGCCCCGTCAGCCGCCCGCGGCCTTCAGGGCCGCACGCTGAACGATGCACCAACAAGAAAGCCCGGAAAACAGGCCGCATGGCCTGCCCACCGGGCTTGACGGCTGACGCAACGGTCTTTGCCATCGTTTCGCAATCTGGAGATGAAGATCCACATTGCGAGGAGGCAAGGGATTGCCTCCAAGGTTTGCCATAAAAGCAGCATCTGCTGCACCTGGGCACTGCATGCCTTCGGCGGGAGACTTTGCCTTGTCTGGCGATGCCTGAAATCCACAGGCAGCGCCACCTTACCAAATTCGCGGGACCGACTCAAATCGCATTCTCAATGGGTCGTGCGAACACGATTGAATCTGACACACGGTCGTCACAGAATGCGTCTCAACATTTCCTTGAAATGGGCAAAAATCAACCTATTACTGTGATTTTTTACAGTTTTTTTATAACAAATTAGTATTTAAAACAAATTTGTTAGTATTGACTTGGCATTTAGTGAACTTCTAGAATCCGCCAGCCCCCAAAAAGGCTGGTAAAAACCCCAACCCGCTGCCGAACCCGGCTAAGTCAGTTCCTCGCTTCGCCTTATGAACGAAGCACGAAATTGATGGCGTACCAATCCAGGTGAGTGACTGAACCGATGCTGTCGTTGACTGCGGCATCGTCTGCAGAGCTCGCCTCAGAAAGGAAGAGCTATGACAGCGTCAGGAAAAATTGTCTCCGGTGTGCGAACCTTCGTGACCGATGTGACCGAAGGTTTCCTTGAGATCACCCACAACAGTTTTGCCCTCATCGGGCTGGCCGTTGCCTTTGTCGTCCTTACCCTTACCGCCCGCCCGGACTTGCGCCAGGCAGGCGAGGAGCAGCTGAGAGACTGGCTGCAGTCCCGTCAGGTGGCCCTGCTGGACATGCCGGTCGAGCTGGATGCCAGCGAGCGCGCCACCGCCACCAATCCCAAGGATCTGCCCAAAGAGCAGGCCGCGGTGGCTTACTGGCTGAGCAAGAAGTACCGCGTCGCGCCAGAACCCCTGAGCGCGCTGGTGGCCGAAGCCTATGAAACCGGCGCCCGCACCAAGATCGATCCGACCCTGATCCTGGCCATCATGGCCATCGAGTCGAGCTTCAACCCGTTTGCCCAGAGCGCTGTGGGCGCCCAGGGCCTGATGCAGGTCATGACGCGGGTCCACACCGACAAGTACGAGAACTTCGGTGGCCATTTCGCGGCGTTCGATCCGGTCACCAACCTGCGCGTGGGTGTGAAGGTGCTGCAGGAATGCATAGCGCGGGCCGGATCGGTGGAAGGCGGACTGCGCTACTACGTGGGCGCGGCCAATCTGCCGGATGACGGTGGCTACGCCGCCAAGGTGCTGGCCGAGCATTTCCGCTTGCGCCAGGTCGCTGGTGGACGTTCTGCCCCCATGAATCCACCCGCCACCCTGTCAACCCAGGCCCCGACCCGTACCGTTCCCGTCACTGCGCCCGCCGCTGCGCCCGAAACCGCCGGCGACAAGCTCGCACTGCTGTAAGGCCCTGGAACCCCGGGCGACCAGAGCAGGCGCCAGGTGCTGGTCGGCTACACTAGCGACGTACGCGACTGGCGATAGGCGCGGCTTCCCACAGGAGGCCGCCGCTGACGTGGAAACCGGCAAGGACATGCCCCTTGCGAACCACTAGGGAGCGTGCCGCAAAGGCTCAGAACCTTCTGCGTTCCGCCGTTCGCCTGGGCAGCCCCTGTTTCAAGGGACACAAGTTCATAGGACTGCCAATACCATGTACGACCGCAAAACTCTTGTCGAGCAAACCGATCCCGAACTCTTTGCCGCCATCCAGGCCGAAAACAAGCGCCAGGAAGAGCACATCGAGCTGATCGCCAGTGAAAACTATGCCTCACCCGCCGTCATGTGGGCACAGGGCACGCAGCTGACCAATAAATACGCCGAAGGCTACCCCGGCAAGCGCTACTACGGTGGCTGCGAGCATGTGGACGTGGCCGAGCAATTGGCCATTGACCGCGTCAAGCAGATCTTCGGCGCCGAGGCCGCCAACGTGCAGCCGCACTGCGGCGCCTCGGCCAACGAAGCCGTGTTCCTGGCCTTCCTCAAGCCCGGCGACACCATCATGGGCATGAGCCTGGCCGAAGGCGGCCACCTGACGCACGGCATGCCGCTGAACATGTCGGGCAAGTGGTTCAACGTGGTCTCCTACGGCCTGGATGCCAACGAAGCCATCGACTACGACGCGATGGAGAAGAAGGCCCACGAAACCAAGCCCAAGCTCATCATCGCCGGTGCCTCGGCCTACAGCCTGCACATCGACTTCGCGCGCTTTGCCAAGGTGGCCAAGGACGTGGGCGCGATCTTCATGGTGGACATGGCCCACTATGCCGGCCTGATCGCCGCCGGCGTGTACCCCAACCCCGTGCCGCACGCCGACGTGGTCACCTCCACTACGCACAAGAGCCTGCGCGGCCCGCGTGGCGGCATCATCCTGATGAAGGCCCAGCACGAGAAGGCCATCAACAGCGCCATCTTCCCTGGCCTGCAAGGCGGCCCGCTGATGCATGTGATCGCGGCCAAGGCCGTGGCTTTCAAGGAAGCACTGCAGCCCGAATTCAAGGCCTACCAGGAACAGGTCGCCAAGAACGCCAAGGTGGTAGCCGAGACGCTGACCGCACGCGGCCTGCGCATCGTCTCCGGCGGCACGCAGAGCCATGTGATGCTGGTGGACCTGCGCGCCAAAGGCATCACCGGCAAGGAAGCCGAGGCCGTGCTGGGCGCCGCCCACATGACCATCAACAAGAACGCCATCCCCAACGACCCTGAAAAGCCGATGGTGACCAGCGGCGTGCGCATTGGCACCCCCGCCATGACCACGCGCGGTTTCAAGGAAGAAGAAGCCCGCATCACAGCCAACCTGATTGCCGACGTGCTGGACAACCCGCGCGACGAAGCCAACATCGCCGCCGTGCGCGCCAAGGTCAACGCGCTGACGGCCCGCTTCCCGGTCTACGGTTAAGTCCGGCGCGCTGCTCCGATGAAGTGCCCCTTCTGCAGCCACCAGGAAACCCAGGTCGTCGAGACCCGGGTGTCGGAAGACGGGGACTTCATTCGCCGCAGGCGGCAGTGCGGCGCCTGCGACAAGCGCTTCACCACCTACGAGCGGCCGGAAGTGAACTTCCCGGCCATCGTCAAGAAGGATGGCCGCCGCATCGAGTACGAGCGCGGCAAGCTGCTCGCCTCGTTCAACCTGGCCCTGCGCAAGCGGCCCGTGAGCACCACCCAGATCGACAGCGCCATCGAGCGCATCGAGGAAAAGCTGCTCAACCTGGGGCAGCGCGAAGTGCTTTCCAGCCGCATCGGCGAACTGGTCATGCGCGAATTGAAGAAGCTCGACAAGGTGGCCTACATCCGTTTTGCCAGCGTGTACCGCAGCTTCGAGGACATCGACGACTTCCGCGCGATGGTCGATGAGGTGCGCAAGTAAATTGCGCCAGATTGAGAGCGTTTGGGCCCAAAGCGCTTCTGTACCAGGCGCCACCAGCCATCACTTAAATAGCAAGCCGTGGATCGATGGCACCACCACGGGGCCATGGGTGCGAAAATAGGCCTCCAGCGCGCCCAGATCCTGGCCACCACTCCACAGGGCTGGCGCCTGCGCGAACACCGTGAAATTGTCACCGCCACCGGCCAGATAGTTGCTGAGGGCGACGCGCACGGTGGCCGCATCGGCCAGGGGCTGGCCATGCAGCAACATGCGGCTGATGCGCGCACCGGCCGGCTGCGAGAGATCATAGGTATAGGCAAAACCGGCGCCAGTGCGGCACAGCCCGCCAGCAGGCCCGCCGCCATGGCCATCACCGCGCGGAAGCGGTGTAGCCATCGCCGCATCGCGGGCATGCGGGTTTAGAGCAACGCCGCCCGGATGGGCGGCACGCTGGCCACCACATCGGCGCACTGGGCGCGATGGCGCAGGGCGTGGTCCATCACCACCAGGGCCAGCAGCGCCTCGGCAATGGGCGCGGCGCGGATGCCCACGCAGGGGTCGTGGCGGCCCTTGGTGATGACTTCGGCGCTGTGGCCGTGGATGTCGATCGACTCACGCGGGCTGATGATGGAGCTGGTGGGCTTAATGGCGATGCTCACTTCCAGGTCCTGCCCGGTGCTGATGCCCCCGAGCACGCCGCCGGCGTTGTTGCTGCGAAAGCCCTCTGGACTCATGGAATCGCCATGCGTGGTGCCGCGCTGGGCCACGCTGGCAAAGCCGGCACCGATCTCCACGCCCTTGACTGCGTTGAGCCCCATCATGGCGTAGGCGATGTCAGCGTCGAGCTTGTCGAACAGGGGCTCGCCCAGGCCCACCGGCACGCCCGTGGCCTGCACGCGGATGCGGGCACCGCAGGAATCGCCCGCCTTGCGCAAGGCGTCCATGTAGTCCTCCAGCTGCGCCACCTCGGCCACCGGTGCAAAGAAGGGGTTGCCAGGCACATGGTCCCAGCTTTCGAACGGGATGGGCAGCTCACCGAGCTGCGTCATGCAGGCGCGAAACTGCACACCATATTGCTGGGCCAGCCACTTCTTGGCCACCGCGCCGGCCGCCACCGTGGGCGCCGTGAGGCGGGCTGACGAGCGGCCACCACCACGCGGATCACGGATGCCGTATTTGTGCCAGTAGGTGTAGTCGGCATGGCCGGGGCGAAAGCTCTCGGCGATGTTGCTGTAGTCCTTGCTGCGCTGGTCGGTGTTGCGGATCAGCAGAGCAATGGGCGTGCCGGTGGTCTTGCCCTCGTACACGCCCGAGAGGATTTCGACCGCATCGGGCTCGTTGCGCTGCGTGACGTGGCGGCTGGTGCCGGGGCGGCGCCGGTCCAGATCGGCCTGGATGTCGGCTTCGGAGAGCGACATGCCGGGCGGGCAGCCGTCGATCACGCAGCCAATGGCCGGGCCGTGGGATTCACCAAAATTGGTGACTGCGAATAGGGTGCCGAAGGTGTTGCCGCTCATGGCGCTGGATTATCCCAGAGCCCGGCACTTGCCCCGCAATGCAGGCGGCAAAACCATCGATCCCAAAAAAAAGCTGCAACCGCTTTACCATCAAGCGCTGCAGCCCTTTTCGACCAAAGAAATGACTCAGGCCGCCGGACGCGTGTCTTCGTCCGGCCAGTCGCGGATGTAGGCCTTGAGCATCTTGTTCTCGAAGTTCTGGGCGTCCACCACGGCCTTGGCCACGTCATAAAAACTGATCACGCCCATGAGCATCCTGCGGTCCATCACCGGCATGTAGCGCGCGTGGCGGTCGAGCATCATGCGGCGCACCTCATCCATGTCGGTTTCGAGCGTGCAGGTCAGGGGGTGGTCGTCCATGGCCGAACGCACCAGCATGCTGCCGATGCTGCCGCCGTTGCGCACCATGGCCTGGATCACTTCGCGAAAGGTGAGCATGCCCACCAGGTCGCCCAGCTCCATCACCACCAGCGAACCTATGTCTTTTTCCGCCATCACGCTCAAGGCGACGGCAATGGTTTCGTCCGGTGTCACGGTGTAGAGGGTGTTTCCCTTGACGCGAAGGATGTCGCTGACTTTCATGGTGTGCTCTCCGAGGGCGCGCTGGGCGCAACAGGCTGGTTCTCGGCAAATATAGCCCACAATGCCCGGCTGACCCGACAACCCTGGAGACACAAGATGCCCGGTTACTCCGACCCCGGCTTTGACACGCTGGCGCTGCATGCAGGCGCAGCACCCGACCCCGCCACCGGCGCGCGTGCCGTGCCTATCCACCTGACCACCTCGTTTGTCTTTGAATCGAGCGACCAGGCCGCCTCGCTGTTCAACCTCGAACGCCCAGGCCATGTGTACAGCCGCATCAGCAACCCCACCAATGCCGTGCTGGAGCAGCGCGTGGCGGCGCTGGAAGGCGGCGTGGGCTCGATCGCCGTGGCCAGCGGCCAGGCCGCGCTGCACTTGGCCGTTGCCACGCTGATGGGCGCGGGCAGCCACATCGTGGCCAGCACCGCGCTGTATGGCGGCTCGCAGAACCTGCTGCACTACACGCTGGCGCGCTTCGGCATCGAGACCACCTTTGTGAAGCCTGGCGACATCGACGCCTGGCGCGCCGCCGTGCGGCCCAATACCAAGCTCTTTTTTGGCGAGACCGTGGGCAACCCGGGCCTGGAAGTGCTGGACATCCCCACCGTGTCTTCAATAGCCCACGAGGCCGGCGTGCCGCTGCTGGTGGACTCTACTCTCACCTCGCCCTGGCTCATCCAGCCATTCGAGCATGGCGCCGATCTGGTCTACCACTCGGCCACCAAGTTCCTCTCGGGCCACGGCACCGTCATCGGCGGCATCGTGGTGGACGGCGGCAGCTTTGACTGGGACGGCCCCAGGTCGCAGGGCAAGTTTGCCGAACTGACCCAGCCCTACGACGGCTTTCACAACATGGTGTTCACCGAGGAAAGCACCGTGGGCGCCTTCTTGCTGCGCGCGCGGCGCGAAGGCCTGCGCGACTTTGGCGCCTGCATGAGCCCGCACACGGCCTGGCTCATCCTGCAGGGCATCGAGACGCTGCCGCTGCGCATGGAGCGCCACATGCGCAACACCGAAAGGGTGGTGGAGTTTCTGGCGGCACAGCCCTTTGTGGCCCGTGTGGGCCACCCCATGCTGGAGTCGCACCCCAGCCACGCGCTGGCGCAAAAGCTGCTGCCGCGCGGCGCCGGCTCGGTGTTCAGCTTCGACCTCCAGGGCAACCGCGAGCAGGGCAAGAAGTTCATCGAAACCCTCAAGGTCTTCAGCCACCTGGCCAATGTGGGCGACTGCCGCAGCCTGGTGATCCACCCGGCCAGCACCACGCATTTCCGCATGAGCGACGAGGCCCTGTCCAATGCGGGCATCAGCCAGGGCACCATCCGCCTGTCGATTGGCCTGGAAGACGCCGACGACCTGATTGACGATCTCAAGCGCGCCCTCAAGGCCGCCGAGAAAGCGGGGGCCTGACCATGCATATCCCAATCAACGGCGCCCCGATTTATTGCTACACCGGCGGCAAAGCCTTCGATGCGGCCAAGCCCACGGTGGTCTTCATCCACGGCGTGCTCAACGACCACAGCGTGTGGGCCCTGCAAAGCCGCTACATGGCCCATCACGGCTGGAACGTGCTGGCCGTGGACCTGCCCGGCCATTGCCGCAGCGGTGGCGATGCCCCGGCCAGCGTAGAGCAAGGCGCTGCCTTTGTGGCGGCGCTGCTCGACGCCCTGGGCATTGAACGCGCCGCGCTGGTGGGCCACAGCTGGGGCTCGCTGATCGCGCTGGAAGCGGCGGCCCAACTGGGCCCGCGCGTGAGCCACCTGGTGCTGGTGGGCACGGCCTACCCCATGAAGGTGTCACCCGCGCTCATCGAATCGGCGTTGAATGCGCCCGAGAAGGCGCTGCGCATGGTCAATGTGTTCTCGCGCAGCACGCTGGCACCGCCCTCAGGTGCGGGCTTCTGGGTGTTTGGCGCCGGCATGGCGCTGGGCCGCAAGGTGCTGCACAGCAACCGCGAGGTCAACCTGTTCCACCGGGGCTTCGTGGCCTGCGACAGCTATGCCCACGGCGAGCAGGCCATGGCGCAGGTGCAGTGCCCGGTGCTGTTTGCACTGGGTGCGCAAGACCAGATGACCGCTCCCAAAGCCGCACAAGGCCTGATCGCCATGGCCCGCACCGCCGGCAAGACCGTGCAGGTGGTCAGCCTGCCCGTGGGGCACAACCAGATGACGGAGGCCCCCGACGGCACGCTCACGACCATCCGGGATTTTTTGAACGCATGAGCATGCCGCCTGTTTGATTCCAGAACAGTTTTTTCCGCCCTGCCCCAGCGGGGATCGCGTTCAGGCGGGTCGGATATTCTGGTTGGTGCTGAACAGGTTGGCGGGGTCGTACTGGCGCTTGATCTGCGCCAGCCGCTCGTAGTTCTGGCCATAGGCCGCCTTCACCCGGTCGCTCTCATCGTCGGTCAGAAAATTGACATAGACACCGCCGCTGGCATAGGGCGCCGAGGCCTTGAAGAAGTCGCGCGCCCAGCCCATGCCGCGCGCGTCATCGGCCGAGTCGTCCCAGCGGCCGTGAACATTCATGACGAAGCGGGCATCCCGGTGGGCATAGGCGGTGGCATCGGGCGCAGGCTCGGTGGTGGCGCCGCCAATGGCACCGAAAAATATCTCGCACTGGGAGGACGGCAAGCTGGCGATGTAGTCGATGACGGTATCGAAGAGTCCGTCCTTGAGTTCCGAGAAATTGTGTGACTTCCAGTAGTTGCGTGCACCGGGCGTGAGCAGCGGATCAAAGGCTTTTTGCCAGGCCGCATAGGGCATCACGTCGACATGGGAGCCAGCCGGTGTGCCAAAGCGGTACAGCGGCTCGACCAGCGCTTTTCCCTGCACCGGGTCGCCGGCGTACAGCAGCGCCAGCACGACCACCTCTTTGCCGTGGATGCTTTCGGGCAGGAACGGCAGCGGCGGCGCCTTGCGCAGAACAACCCAGACCGACAATTCGTCAGGCGCCTTGTCCATGAATTCGCGGTACTGCTGCAGCACCCGTTTTGCCTCGGCAATCGGAAACACGATCAGCCCAGCCAAGAGATCCGGGCCGAGGGGATGCAAGCGGAACTCGAAGCGCGTCACCACACCGAAATTGCCGCTGCCGCCGCGCAGCGCCCAGAACAGGTCTGGATGCTCGGTGGCGCTGGCGTGCAGCACCTCGCCCGCCGCCGTCACCACTTCGGCCGATTCCAGGTTGTCGATAGTCATGCCGTATTTGCGGCTGAGCCAGCCGAAGCCGCCGCCCAGCGTGAGACCGGCGACGCCGGTAGTGGAGTTGATGCCCAGCGGCGTCGCCAAACCGTGGACCTGTGTGGCGGCATCAAAATCCGCCAGTGTGGCACCGCCTTCGATGGTGATGCGGCGCGCGTCGGCATCCACCTGCGCCGCCCGCATCTCCGACAGATCGATGACGATGCCGTCGTTGCACAGCGCGCTACCGGCAATGTTGTGACCACCGCCGCGCACGGCCAGCGGCAAGCCCTGGTCGCGCGCAAAATTCACCGCATGCACCACATCCGCGGTGGTCGTGCAGCAGACAATGGCTGCAGGGTGCTTGTCGATCATCGCGTTCCAGACCTTGCGCGCGGCTTCGTAGGCATAGTCATCCGGAAGAATCACCGGACCCTGAAGCCCCTCTTTCAACGTCCGCACCTGCTGGGTTTGCAAATTTTTCATGACCTTCTCCTTCGCTGCGGCTGAATTCGCCCCTTGCACAAAGGATGGAGAAAGACCGACCGGTCGCTCCTGATCAGTTGCGTGAGAAATTTACCGCTGGTGCGGTTTAGCACTACGCCGCAGTCCTTGCAAGGCAATCCGCCATCTGGAATAAAGACTTACTTGATTTACCAGTTCCTGCTCAACAGGTTCATTGGTCATTTTTCAAAAATGCAATCTGCGAGCCAGCACCCATTGTTCAAGCGCCGCCAGCAAGGCCTGCAGAAACCCGTGAAACGGCAGCTGGATGCACCCGGCAGTGCCACGATGGGCTGGCCAGGCCGGCGCAACGACGCAGAACACCTTTACCGGACAGCCGCGCACTTCGCAGCGGAATACACGGCTCCATCGCCATCCGGCGCTTTTTCCATAAACGCTAGCAGCTATTCTTTTGGAAGCACATCCGACAGATGCAACTGCGCCAGCCCGGCGCTGCCCCACAGTGGCTCCAGGCGGTCGGTGCGGTCGAGCAGCAGGCGTTGCAGCAGGGGCTCCAGCAGGGTGGTGCCGGGGTCGGCCAGCAGCACATAGCGCGGCTCGGGGTCGTCGGCAGCGCTTTGCGCCGGGTCGCTGGTGCGCCCCACCCAGTCGAGCGCCGTCAGGGCGTCGAGCACCGGCGCAAGCTGCAGCACATCCACGCGCAGCAGTTGCGCCAGCTGGCTGGCACGCAGGCCTTTGCCGATGTGGCGGCGCGCGCGCTGCAGCTCCTGCAGCACCTCCACCGCCAGCTGAAAGGTCCAGCCCGGCACCTTGCCGCGCCGCGCCACACCGGCCAGCAGGCTGGGCAGATAGGCCACCACCACCGCCCCCAGCAGCACGATGACCCAGGCCACATAGATCCAGACCAGCAAAATGGGCAGCGTGGCAAAAGTGCCATACACCACCGAATAGGTCGGAACCTTGCCCAGGTAGATGGCCAGTACCTTCTTGGCCAGCTCGATGCACACGGCCACGAACAGGCCGCCAGCCCAGGCGTGGCGCCACTTCACGGGCGTGTTGGGAACATAGTGGTAAAGCGCCGCCATGCCGGCTGCCAGCACGAAGAACTCTATGGAGTCGAACAGCAGGCGCACGCCGTCGGGTACGGCCCGCACCAGCCCGCCCGAGGCCGACATCACATACGAGGTGAGCGCCAGGCTGGCGCCCAGCGCCACCGGCCCCAGCGTGATCGCGGCCCAATAGATCAACACCCGCTGGCCCAGCGGCCGCAGGCGCCGCACGCGCCAGATGTTGTTGAGGGTGCGGTCGATGGTCAGGATCAACGCCAGCGCCGTCACCAGCAAAATGCTGAAGCCCGCCACCCCCAGCCGGCTGGCCTGGGCCGCGAACTGCGTGAGGTAGCCCAGCACCTGGCGCGAGATGCTGTCGGGCACCAGGCTGTCCACCAGCCAGCGCTGCAGCACCTCCTGCAGCTTGCCGAAGATGGGAAACGCCGTGAACACGGCCAGCGCCACCGTCACAAACGGCACCAGGGCCAGCACGGTGGTGAACGTAAGGCTGCTGGCGGTCAGGCCCAGGCGGTCTTCACGAAAGCGCTCGCGCAGCGTCTGGGCGGTGGTTTTCCAGGGAAAGTGCGACAGCTCGGTCAGCAGCGCCTGCAGGCGCTGGACCACGGTCTGTGGGGTCAAGGACATGGCCGATATGATCCTGGGGCCGCCAGGTGGATGAGAAAACGCTGCATGGACGCTGCCGATTTGTGCTGGGATCGAGCGTGCATTGTGGCCCCAACCGTCTGGCTTGAGCGCAATCCGCGCCGCCCCATCCCGACCACCTATTCCATGAATTCATCCCGCCCCTCTCCTGACAACGCCGTTGCCGCCACCCGCTGGCTCGCCGCGGGCAGCCTGCTGGCGCTGATCGCCCTGTGCCTGGCCTGGGAGCTGGTACTGGCCCCGCTGCGTCCCGGCGGCTCGTGGCTGGCGCTCAAGGCGCTGCCGCTGTGCATTCCGCTGGCCGGCATCCTCAAGAACCGCATGTACACCTACCGCTGGGTCAGCCTGGTGATCTGGCTGTATTTCATCGAAGGCGTGGTACGCGCCTGGGGCGACGCCCGCCCCGGCTCCTGGCTGGCGATGGGCGAGATCGTGCTGTGCGTGGTGCTGTTCACGGCCTGCACGCTGCATATACGGCTGCGCCAGCGCAACGCCCGGGCCCAGGCCAACGCCGACCCGGCAGCCCTCGCGCCTTGATAACTCCCTCACTGCACCCCTCACTGTTCCATTGAAAGAGCCATCTCCATGTCCACCCTGCTCGACACCTTGCGGCGCATTGTGGGTGCCGCCCATGTTCTGACCGACGGCGACCTGAGCGCCTGGGAACAAGACTGGCGCCGCCGCGAGCGCGGCAAGGCGCTGGCCGTGGTGCGCCCGGGCAGCACCGATGAGGTGGCGGCCGTGGTGCGCGCCTGCGCCGCCGCGGGCACCGCCATCGTGCCGCAGGGCGGCAACACCGGCCTGGCCGTGGGCTCGACGCCTGATCTGTCGGGCACCCAGGTGGTGCTGAGCCTCACCCGCATGAACGCCGTGCGCGACCTCGACAAGGACAATCTAACCCTCACGGTGGAGGCCGGCTGCATCCTGCAGAACGTGCAGGACGCGGCCGACAAGGCGGGACTTTTATTCCCCCTGTCGCTGGCGGCCGAGGGCAGTTGCACCATTGGCGGCAACCTGGGCACCAATGCCGGCGGCACGCAGGTGGTGCGCTACGGCAACGCCCGCGACCTGTGCCTGGGCCTGGAAGTGGTCACACCCCAGGGCGAGGTGTGGAACGGCCTCAAGGGCTTGCGCAAGGACAACACGGGCTACGACCTGCGCAACCTGTTTGTTGGCAGCGAAGGCACGCTGGGCGTCATCACCGCCGCGACGCTCAAGCTGTATCCCAAGCCCGCAGCGCAGCTCACCGCCTGGGCCGCCGTGCCCTCGATGGAACATGCCGTGGCGCTGCTGGGCCTGGCGCACCAGTACCTCGGTGCAGGGCTCACGGGCTTCGAGGTGATGGGGCGCTTCGCCCTGGGCCTGGTGGACAAGCACATGCCGCAGCTGCGCGTGCCCTTCATCGACCAGGAAGACGTGCCCTACGGCGTGCTGCTGGAAAACTCGGACAGCGAATCCGAGGACCACGCCCGCGCGCGCTTCGAGGCGCTGCTCGAAACGGCTTTCGAGGCCGGCTGTGTGACCGACGCCGTGGTGGCCGAAAACCTCGCGCAGGCGCACAACCTGTGGCATATCCGCGAAAGCATTCCGCTGGCGCAAGCCGAAGAGGGGCTGAACATCAAGCACGACATTTCGGTGCCCATTTCGCGCATTCCGGCATTTGTCGAATACGCCGACGCGCTGATGGTGCGCGAGATCCCGGGCGTGCGCCTGGTCAACTTCGGCCACCTCGGTGACGGCAACCTGCACTACAACGTACAGGCCCCCGAGGGCGGCGACGCCAAGGCTTTCCTGCGCGAGCAGGAAGACCGGGTGAACCACCTCGTCTACGAAGCCGTGGCGCAGTTCGGTGGCTCGTTCTCGGCCGAACACGGCATTGGCGCGCTCAAGGTGGAGAAGCTGGAGAAATACCAGTCGCCCACGGCGCTGGCGATGATGCGCGCCATCAAGGCGGCGCTGGATCCGCAGGGCATCATGAACCCGGGGCGTGTACTGGGCGCCGCATGAGTCTCATCCAGGCACTGCCCTCGGGGGCACTCGACATCGTCGGCGACATCCACGGCGAAATCGATGCGCTGGAACAGTTGCTGTCCCACCTGGGCTACGACGCCCAGGGCCGGCACCCGGGTGGCCGCACACTGGTCTTTGTGGGCGACTTCTGCGACCGGGGCCCCGACAGCCCCGCCGTGCTGATGCGTGTGGCGCAGCTGATGGCCAGCGGCCGCGCGGTGGCCGTGATCGGCAACCACGAGATCAACCTGCTGCGCAACGACGCCAAGGACGGCGCCGGCTGGTACTTTGATGCGCGCCTGGCCTCCGACCACGACAAATACGCGCCCTTTGCGCGCCCCACGGCCGGCGAGCGCGCGGCCATCGTCGCCTTTTTAAGCACCCTGCCAGTGGCGCTGGAACGGCCAGACCTGCGCATCGTGCACGCCGCATGGCTGCCAGGCCAGATCGCCGCCGCACGCCAGTTGCCGCCCGGCAGCGTCCGCAGCGAATACGACCACTGGGAAGCCGAGGTACGCCGCCAGGCCCAGGACGGCACGCTCGCCCGGCGCATGGCGGCCGAACGCCAGCAATGGCCGCACGATCTCGAAGACCCGCAGCACAAGCCGCCCTTTCTGCAGGCCCATGCCGACAACGAGCTGCTCAAGGCCATGCTCAACCCCCTGAAGGTGCTGACCTCGGGGGTCGAGCGCCAGGGCACCGATCCCTTTGTTGCCGGCGGCAAATGGCGCTTTGTCGAACGCATGGCCTGGTGGGACAGCTACACCGACGCCACCCCCGTGGTGGTGGGCCACTACTGGCGGCGCCCCGTCGTGGCCGCGCCCGAAACCCTGGGCAGCTTGACGCCCGAAGAAGCCGGCCTGTTCGGCCATATCCCGCCCTTTGCCTGGCACGGCCAGCGCCGCAACGTGTTTTGCGTGGACTACTCGGTCGGCGGACGCTGGCGTGCCCGCCAGGCCGGCACGCCCCACGACCCGCAATACCGGCTGGCCGCACTGCGCTGGCCCGAGCGCACGCTGCTGTTCGAAGATGGCACAGAGGTGGGCACCACAGGGTTTGACGCCTAGACCCAGGGGCCGCCCGGCCATCGGTGGCACACTACCGGGCTCGGCGCCACCGCGGGCCGCCGCTTGTCAAACGCCAGTTTTTACTCCATGACTTCTACCCCTCACCTGCGCCCCATCCGCTCGCAATACGAAGATTTCATGCGCCATGTGTTCACGCACGGCGTGGACAAAGGCGACCGCACGGGCACGGGCACCAAGAGCGTGTTTGGCCACCAGATGCGCTTTGACCTGCGCGAGGGTTTTCCGCTGGTCACCACCAAGAAGGTGCACCTCAAATCCATCATCGTGGAACTGCTGTGGTTTCTCACCGGCTCCAGCAGCAACCTGTGGCTGAAAGAGCGCGGTGTCACGATCTGGGACGAATGGGCGCGCGCCGATGGCGACCTCGGCCCGGTGTATGGCGTGCAGTGGCGCAGCTGGCCCACCCCCGATGGCGGCCACATCGACCAGATCAGCCAGGTGATAGACACCCTCAGGACCAACCCCGATTCGCGCCGCATCATCGTGAGCAGCTGGAACGTGGCCGAGCTTTCCAAGATGGCCCTCATGCCCTGCCATGCCTTCTTCCAGTTCTACGTGGCACCGGCCACCACGCCCGGCGGCAAAGGCACCTTGAGCTGCCAGCTCTACCAGCGCAGCGCCGACATCTTCCTCGGCGTGCCTTTCAACATTGCGTCATACGCCCTGCTCACGCACATGGTGGCGCAGCAATGCGATCTGGAGGTGGGTGACTTCATCTGGACCGGCGGCGACTGCCACATCTACAGCAACCACACCGAGCAGGTGCAGACGCAACTGGCGCGCGCGCCCTACCCCTACCCCACGCTGCGCATCCAACGCCGGCCCGACAGCATCTTCGACTACCAGTACGAAGATTTTGAAGTGCTGGACTACCAGTGCCACCCCGCCATCAAGGCACCGGTGGCGGTGTGATGGAAATCGCCCTCATCTACGCCTGCGCCACCAACGGTGTCATCGGCAAGGGCGGCACCATGCCCTGGCACCTGCCCGAAGACCTGGCGCATTTCAAGCAGCTCACGCAGGGCAGCCCCGTCATCATGGGGCGAAAGACCTGGGACTCGCTCCCGCCGCGGTTCCGCCCACTGCCGGGGCGCAGCAACATCGTCGTCACGCGCCAACCGGACTGGAGTGAAGTCGGCGCTCAGCGTGCGTCCAACCTGCACGAGGCGCTGCAAATAGCAGAGCAATCCAATCCCACCACCGTGTGGGTGATCGGCGGCGCGCAGATCTACGCCCAGGCCCTGCCCCTGGCCCACCGCGTGGAAGTGACCGCAATCGCGCAGCGCTTCGACGGCGACGCCTACGCCCCCGAACTCGGCCCCGAATGGCTGGAAACCACGCGCAAAGAACACACCAGCGCCAGCGGCCTGCCGTTCGCCTTTGTGCGCTACGAGCGCCGGGGCTGAACGCCTACGCCGGAGCGCCGACGATCACGCTGGACGCCTTGAAGATCGCCGTAGCCGTGCTGCCCACGGCCAGCCCCAGCTCCATGCAACTGCCGTGGGTGACGATGGCCCCCACCGAGCCGCCGCCGCGCAGAGTGCGGGCAACCGGAAAAATCCGCAACCATCCCAGCTGGCACGGCATTGCCCGAGCTGAGTGCGGCCAGACGACAATGGCGCACCTTCACTGCTTCCCATAGAGAATCAACGATGCAGATCGCCACCTGGAATATCAACAGTGGCCCCACATCCTCCAACGACGTGTCAGCAAAGTATTAAATCTCCTTTGCTGACAATGAGTTATTGGATCATAGCGTCTCACGAGAGCGCATCCAAGCGCGTGATCTGCCGGTAGCTACGCTGGTAGCTAGGCGGATTCTCTAGGTCTAGCTACCAGTCCTGGAACGGCGTAGAGTGTCTCCAATATAGCCGCAGGTGAGGCCTTGCCTGGGGTGGGAGACGCAAACATGGGCAAGCAAGTTCATTTACTCGACGACATCCAGATCAAGCACTGGATGAAGCAGGGAGCGCCGGTCGCCAAGTCCGATGGCGACGGACTGACGTTCACGCTGTCCGCCTCGGGAACCGCGGCCTGGGTGCTCCGGTACAGCCTGCCAGGTAGTCGTCGGCGAGAGCTGACGATAGGCAACTACCCGGACGTTTCCCTTGCTAAGGCCAGGCAGATAGCGCGCGAGGAACGCGCAGCCATCGACCGAGGCGAAGACCCCGCGAACCGTAAGAAGGTCGTGAAGATGGAGTCCAAGATGTCTTGGACGGTCCGCGCGCTGATTGCAGACTTCAAGGAGAAGAAGCTCGGTCCGGACGATCTCGCCGTGGGCACCATCTACTACCGCAAGTGGGATCTGGAAAACGTGATCCTACCCAAGCTCGGCTCGATGCGCGTGGACAAGGTTTCGCCAGCCCACGTCGTGCATGTCATCGAATCCGCGGAACGCAGTTGGACCGTATCGAAGCGGATCCTGACCTCCTGCAAGCAGTTGTTCGCACACGCTTGTGGCAAGAAGCTGATCTATTCGAATCCGGCCCTGGGGATCGACATCACCTCCTTGATGGGACCGCGTCCACCCGTGCGCAAGCGGGTCATGCTCTCGGAAGACGAACTCTGCATCCTGCTGAAGGACATCGAGGACATCGGCTTCGAGAACGCCCTGGCCTTCCGGATCTTGCTGGCGACCTGCGTCCGCTCCGTCGAACTGTCGAAGGCCCGCTGGGAGCACGTGGATCTCGACAAGGGAGACTGGTGGGTGCCGGATACCGTGGTCAAGACACGGGCAGGCTTTCTCGTGCCCCTCACGCCCACGGTGGTCGGTTGGTTCAAGGAGCTCAAGGAACTGGCGGGCGACTCCGATTGGGTGCTGCCCTGCCGCGTGGAGCGCCGCAGGCGGCGCTTCGGCGGCGACATCCATGTGGGCGGCACGACCTTGTGGGCCGCCATCACGCGCGCTTTCGAGCGGGGCGACATCGAGATCCGGCGCTTCACGCCGCACGACACGCGCAGCACGGCCAAGGGCCACATGCGCAACATGGGCATCAGCCGGGAGATCTCAGAGATCGCGCTCAACCACGTGCTCAAGGGTGTGGAAGGCATCTACGACGTTCGCGAGGAAATACCCGAACGCCGCGTGGCGCTCGAACGCTGGGCCGAGTTCATCGCCAGATGCGAAGCTGCTGCGAACCGTCCCCAATGCGTGCTGGCCGCTTGACGGCCGCCCAAAGGAGACCGCAAAGCGCTCGCCGATTCCTCAATGGCGTAGAGCCATGCGGTCCGTCCGGCCCTGGCCCAACCGTCGACGTCCTCGCAGATACCTCGGAGCGGCAAGCGCTGCGTTCGATGGCCCGGCTATCGGCCACAGCGCTGGCTGTGAGCGCAGTCCCCGCACAGATGCGGAGCCCCGTTCGCACGTGGCTGAAGGGCTCCCCTCAGCAGTTGCCTGCGACGCCTGGCCAGCGCCACCACCTCTCGCGCGGGCAAGAGGCGCACGCGTCGGCAGCCTAGAAACCGCCCGTCCGGGGCCTGAATGAGCACGTACGCATGCGACGCGACGGGTTGCCCCGACTCGCTGCCCAGCGCCATCCGCTGCGCAGACAGCTCGATCACGTCCGAGGGATAGGCCCGCGCATGCGCGCGCGTCTTGAGCTCCAGCAGCACGAACACCCCATCCCGGCGCCGGTACGCACGGTCGACCTTCGCTGAAATCGCCTCTGGCTCCCCGACGCGGAAAGGCCGCTCGCTGTAGATGAGCTCGGCGCGCCGCAGCTCTCCGGGAAGGCGGGCCCAGCCGTTGGGGCGGCCCATGAGCCAACGCCGTGCGCTCCACAGCAGCAGGCCGACAGCAAGCCCGCATGCGACGACCACTTCAGCGGACATGATGCACCTCCATGCGCCGGCAGCGCCACCCTGCGTACCAGACCATCAGCGACAGGGCGTGGCGAAGCGGGATGCAGGCCCACGGATGGCGGCAAAGCCAGGCACAGACGAGCGGCGCTGCGCGGTAGTACCACACGATCAGGCGGCATCCCGGGCCGCTGGTGCGCAGCACGCCGTCCCGATAGCGTCGCAGGACCTCGGTTTGCGGGGCGGCACTTCCGAAGATGTGGGTCGCGATGAAGCACCGGCCCCGCCGGCCGGGCCGCTCCGCCGCGGCCTGCGCGTCGAATGCGGCGTGCAGGCGCAGGCCCCGCTGGAGCGCTTCGTGCTGCGCGGCGGAGACCTTCCGTCCGTGGCGGTGATCCAGAGCCACCCTGCGCTCGCACATGCCCATGGCGGCCAACTCGGATGCACTGACACCGCTGCTCTCGCCGCGATCCATCGTTCCATGTCCCATACCGCCCCCTATTCGCCCAGCGGCTCGGCGAACACCAGGTCGGTCACGGCACCGGACCCGAAGCCCGCGGGGGCAACTGCTTGCGGCGCCTCTGTGGCGGGACGGCCCGCGATCGCCTCCCCTGCGGGCGCCGGCGCCGGCAAGGTGACGGCGCGCAAGCCCTCATGTGCCAGCAGACGCAGCCGGTTCACCCGCTTCACGCCCTTGCCGAACCGGATCAGGTCGTCGTAGAGCGGCGGGTTGTCGTCCCGCGACATCTCGAACAGGAGCCGGATCGTGCCATCGTTGCGGCTTTCCTCGCTCATCGCACACCTCCGGCATCGGCGCCGCTGCGGCCGGCAAGGTAGTTCATCCCCGCGATCTGAAACCCGCGCACGTTGGCGAACATGCCGTCCCGGAGCACCAGCACCCGCTGGCGCGGAAACGCCGCCCGGACGGCGCCCTTGAACAGATGGACGCCGCCACCGGCCATCACGATGTTGTGGAAGCCCGTCGCATCTCCGATCCAGTGCAGCATCGACGAGATCGCCTGGCCGGTGATCTTCTCGACCATCGGCCGCATCCGTTGCAGGTCGTACGGCCGCTGGTAGATCGTGGGCGCCCTGCCCGCTCGCAGCGCCGCATCGACCGCATCGAGGTCTCTGTACTGAACGCCGATGTCCAAGGTGATCTCCGAGGCCAGTGCCTGAAGCACGTCCGCAACGCCTCGGGGCACGGAATGGCTGCGCTTCTGCACGAAGCGCACGCCCCGCGCGACCACCCAATCGAAGGTCCGGTATCCGGGGTCGAGCACGAGACTGTTCTCCCCCGCGATCCGGTCCATCTTGCCGGCGACGGACGCGAAGTAGACCAGGGCACCCTGCGGCTGCGCGACCGCCATGGTCTTGTGCACGACCACCCGACGGCCTCCGCCGACATCGTGCGTCCCCGTCATGGCCCGCTCGAGCTTTGCCTTGCGCGCCGCCAGCAGTGCCACGGGCAGACCGACGACGAGCAGGTGTATCTCCGACACCTTCATCATGCGAAGGGCACCCCTGAGCAGCGCCAGGTACTCCGGCGTCTCCGTGTAGCGGTCGTGCATCTGGGAAGGCCGGAAGGCATCGCCGGCGAGCACGACATCCGGCCCCACCTCGTAGAACAGGCCGCCAATGGGGATGCACATCGTCGCGCGGCTCTCGATCGCGGCGGCCTTGGAGGAATCCCTCGCCGCCGGATAGCACAGCGAAGGAAAGCTCGTGCACCGGATCTCGGTGCCGGCCACCCCCGTGACGAACTTGGTATGGCCGAACCCGACGTCTACGGCCCTGACCACTGGATTCATATGGTTCTCCTGAACTGTGTTGCGAAACGGGCGGCCATCGACGGCGCCCACGCGGACCGCGCCTGGGCATCCCATGATTCCGTTCGGGCGCGACTCCACCCCGACCACGGTCTCAGTTCGTCCCGCGCCGTCCCATACAGGCCGGGCGCTGCGCATTCCGTCTCACCACGGTCTCACGGGAGTCCCACGCGTCAAGGGGGCGTCTGGGATCGGAGGGCTCGGCCCGAGGCTCATTCCCTCAGGGGCGCTTCAAAGAGCCCGGAGGTCACGCTGGGGTCCAAGGCCGCGAGGTCTGCATGCTCGCCCCCGTCCTCGCTGCCGAGGGCGGGACCGGCTTGCGCCGGCGCTGGCGCGGCGGGACCCGACAGCTTCAGCTGGCTCGCCAGCAGACCGTCATGGGCCAGGGTGCGCAGCCGCGCGACGCGCCTGCGCCCCTTCTTCAACTGCACGAGTGCGTCGAACAGGAGAGGATCGTCGCTGCGGCTCAGCTCCAGGGTGACGCGGATGCGCAAGGCCTGCGACCGGCGTGTCTCATCGCTGTCCATCTCGGTCCTCGCCGGCAGTGCCCTGGGCCTTGAGGAGGTTGTCCCCCGCGATCTGGAAGCCCTTCACGTTGGCGAACATCGGCTCCTTCACCACGTAGATCTTGTGGTTCGGAAACGCCGCCTTGACCGCGTCCTTGAACATGAACGCGCCGCCACCGACGAGGATCACGTTCTGGATGCTGTAGTCCTCCGTGATCCACTCCATCATCGACGAGACGGCGCGGCGCGCGACCGCGCGCGCGGTCGGCAGGATCGGAGCGAGGTCGTAGGGCTTCTGGTAGATCATCAGCGGCTTGCCGGTGCGCAAGGCCGCATCGATGGCAGGCAGGTCGCTGTAGGGCCGGCCGATGTCGCTGCTGATCTCCTGGGCGATCGTCTTGAGGACATCGGACATGCCGCGGTTGACGGAGTTGCTGACCTTCAGGACCAGCCGCATGCCCCGCGACAGCAGCCAGTCGAAGGTGCGCGAGCCCGGATCGATGATGAGGCTCTGCTCGTGCTCGATGCTCTTTTGCTTGTGGTACGCTGCCGTGTAGTAGACGAGTGCGCCCTGCGGCTGGGCCACGGCGACGGCCTTCCTCACCTCCACCGTCTTGCCGCCGCCGAGATCGTGCACGCCCACCATCGCCTTCTCCAGATAGGCCTTGCGTGCCTGGAAGGACGACACCGGCAGCCCCACCACGAGCAGGTCGATCGCGCTGAGCTTCATGTAGGCCATCGCACCGCGCGCCAGCGCCATGTACTCGGGCGTCTCGACGTACTGGTCGTGCAACTGCGTCGCCCGGAAGGTGTCCGCCGCCAGGTGGACTTCCGGCCCGACCTCGTAGAAGGTTCCGTCGATCGGGATGGCCACCGTCCTGCGGCGCTCGGCTGCCGGCCTCGTCGCCGGGTCCTTGGCGCTGGTATAGGCCAGCGACGGGAAGGACGCGCACTTGATCTCCTGCTCCGTGTGCCCGACGACGAACTTCGTGTTGCCGAAGCCGACGTCGATGGCCCTGACGATCTTGCTCATTGCAGGCTCCTTGCCGTGGACACAAACATCCGAAAGGGTCGTCTACCGCGCTCCGGATGCGCAACGAGAAAGTCGAGCGTTTGTGAGCGGATTTCGCCGACAGCTCCACCGGACGGCCCGCGAGGCATGCCTTGGTGCCGGTGCGCGCCACGGCGGCGCCTGTGCGCAAGCCTGCGGCGGCGCAAGCCGAGGTCTGGCCGAAAGGCGTCTGCCCCGGTAGCGGGCTCCGCCGCCGACCGCCCGCGGCTTCGCCCGCTGGCCCGGCGCAGTGGCACCAGGTGCTTCAGGGCAGGTGCCGTCAGGCCGCTCTCGTCGACCGGTGCATGATGGGTCTGCACCGCGTCGAATTCCCGCGCGAGCCGGAAGGACGTCGCCGCTGCGCCAGCGCAGCCGATGCGACCGGCCTACCCAAGCGAGTTCCTGTCAACGGCCGAAGAGCGTGGGCTCTGGGCATCGTCGCCAGCCTGCCTTCGAAGTGGCGCGCGCCGGTGCGTGGCCTGAACTACCCCGGCAATCCGACATCAGCCATCCCACCGATCGGATGGAACCCTGCAGGCGGTACGCCACCCCGGGCTGGGCCCTTCCGCTTGAGCTCGATGCTCTCGCGGCTGGCGTGGCGGGTGTGGTCCTGCGCGATCGGTTCCAGCGCCTGGCGCCGCTTCGGCTGAAGTTGCGGCTACGGGTGCCGGGCTCAATGCCTGCAGCTTGCATTCGTCGCTGGCTGATCTCAATCCACCTTTGCAGTCCGCAGCCGTAGCGCATTGACAATGACACTGACGGACGACAGCGCCATGGCGGCGGCGGCCACCACGGGCGAGAGGAGCATCCCAAGGAAGGGATAGAGCGCGCCCGCGGCGAGCGGAATGCCCGCCACGTTGTAGACGAAGGTGAAGAAAAGGTTCTGCCGGATGTTCCGCATGGTGGCGTGCGACAGCTTCCGCGCACGGACGATTCCCGTCAGGTCGCCCTTGAGGAGGGTTACCCCGGCGCTTTCCATCGCCACATCCGTCCCGGTGCCCATCGCGATGCCGACCTCGGCCGCGGCAAGCGCCGGCGCGTCGTTGACACCGTCACCGGCCATGGCCACCACGCGGCCCTCGCCCCGAAGGCGCTGTACGATCTTTGCCTTGTCCTCGGGGAACACCTCCGCGACCACTTCGTCAATGTCAAGCTCTCTGGCAACGGCGTCCGCCGTGGTCCTGCCGTCGCCCGTGAGCATGACGATGCGCACGCCGGCTTCGCGCAGTCCTCGCAGGGCCTCCGGCGTGGTCTCCTTGATGGGGTCCGCGATCGCCACGAAGCCCGCCAGGCTGCCGCCCAGCGCAACAAAGATGACCGTCGCCGACCTGGCACGCTGCTTCTCCGCCGCCGCCTCCAAGGGCGAAACGTCGATGCCGCGCTCCTTCAGGAACTTGGCTGCCCCGCTGATCAGGTCCACACCGTCGACCCGTCCGACGACGCCCTTGCCCACGGGCGAGTCGAAGTTGCTCACTTCGGAAAACGGGAGCTTTCGTGCCTGGGCAGCCTGGACGACTGCCATCGCCAGCGGATGCTCGCTCGCCCGCTCCACGCTGGCCAGCTTCTGGAGCAGGTCGTCGCGTCCAAAGCCTTCGGCCGCCTCGATGTGCACGACCTTCGGCCGCCCCTCGGTCAAGGTCCCGGTCTTGTCCACGACCAGGGTGTCGACCTTCTCCATTCGTTCGAGGACCTGGGCATCACGGATCAGCACGCCCTGTTGGGCCCCTCGGCCGACGCCCACCATGATGGACATGGGCGTGGCCAGCCCCAGGGCGCAGGGGCAGGCGATGATGAGTACGGCAACCGAAGTGATGAGCGCGTAGGAGAGCGAGGGGTCGGGCCCCCACACCAGCCAGACGACGAAGGTCAGCAAGGCCACGGCGATGACGATCGGCACGAACCAGGCCGCCACTTCGTCGGCCATGCGCTGGATCGGCGCGCGGCTGCGCTGTGCGGCCGCCACCATGTGGACGATCTGGGAGAGCAGTGTGTCGGCACCGACCTTGTCCGCCCGCATCACGAAGCCGCCCGTCTGGTTAAGGGTGCCGGCGGTGACCTTGGAACCGGCAGCCTTGGGCACCGGCATGGGTTCACCCGTGACCATGGACTCATCGACCGTTCCCTTGCCCTCGATCAGTTCCCCGTCCACGGGCACCTTCTCGCCCGGCCGCACCCGCAGGCGCTCGCCGACCTGGATGGTGTCGATCTGGACCGTCTCGTCGCTGCCATCCGCCCGCACGCGCAGGGCCGTCTTCGGCGCCAGGTCGAGCAAGGCCTTGATGGCGCCCGACGTCTTCTCGCGCGCGCGCAGTTCCAGGACCTGACCGAGCAGCACCAGCACCGTGATGACAGCCGCTGCCTCGAAGTAGATTGGCACCGCGCCTTCATGGCCCCGCAGTTCGGCGGGAAACAGGTCGGGCGCAAGCGTGCCGACGATGCTGTAGAGCCAGGCGGCACCCGTTCCCAGCGCGACGAGCGTGAACATGTTGAGGCTGCGGTTCCGGATCGACGCCCAGCCGCGCGCAAAAAACGGCCAGCCTGCCCAGAGGACCACCGGCGTGGCAAGGAGCAACTGCAACCAGTTCGAGGTTTGCGCCGGAAGGAGATGCCAGCCCACGAGGTGACCGCCCATTTCCAGGACGAACACGGGCAGCGCCAGCGCCAGCCCGATCCAGAACCGGCGCGTCATGTCGCGCAGTTCGGCGCTTTCGCCCGTGGTGCCCGTCGCGATCACCGGCTCCAGCGCCATTCCGCAGATCGGGCAGTTCCCTGGTCCCCTCTGGCGGATCTGCGGGTGCATCGGGCACGTGTATTCCGCATCCTTGTCACCTTTGCCCGCCGCTGCAGGTGCAGCCAGCGGTGCCGCCGCGTGATGCCGATGATGGTCATGCCCGTGCTGCGCAGGTCCGGGTCCGCCGTGGCCGGGCGGGAGGCCGACCGGCTCCAGGAACATTCCGCACTTCGGACACTTCCCGGGCTCCGCCTGTCTCACCTCCGGATGCATCGGGCAGGCGTAGCCCGCGCGCGGCGCCGGAGCCATTGGCTCGGCGGCGCGAGATGGCCCCTCGTGCTCGTGATGGCTGTGAACATGTTTGGCGGAGGAGGAGGTCGCGTTCTTGTCCATGGCTTGTATGTCGCTCCCACCAGGTGCAGGCCAAAATTCACCCATGCGCCCGGCACAAAACTCTCGGAGATAAGCCGCAGCGGCAGCGGCGCTCTTGGCCCTGCCGTTCCGACCGCGGACCGCACCTGCGGACAACCCTGGATGCAGACCCTCTGTGCGATCGCCACCATCCCAGCCACGGCTACCGGGATCGACACCTGTTTCCCAGGGATGTCGGCCTTCGATCGCGGCAGGTCTTTCCCTGCCGGCTAAGGACCTTGCGATCGTACTGCCGCAGTGCCTGTGGCTCATGTCGAGGACTTTGAGACGACCCATCAGGAGTTCACGTCGAGGTTGATGGGGAGACTATCGACCTTGACACTGTGAGAGGGTCAAGCGTCTTCCGTAGCCGTCCAGGGTGGGGCTGTGGCTGGGCGAGGAGCTGCAAAGGGGCGTGCCGAGAGCCGTCTGGACAAAACTTCCGCTCGCCATGCGGTCAGACCGCCCTTCGCCGCTGCTTCAAGGACAGTTCAGGCGCCCGCACTTCGAAGCGCTCGCTCCGCGCCGTTGTTCGAGCATCCTTCAACTGCGGCCTTCGCCTCATCGCGTCTCACGCCGTATCGCCGGCGCCGCCTTCCAGGTCGGATTCACAACCAGAGTCATACCCCCTCTTTGTCAACCCCCTCTCGCGCGAGCGCCCCCCAGGGGGAATCCAGACATAGAGCGGCCTCGCAGGAAGCTGTGATCGCCACCCCGAAGCCCCGCGCATGGCCTTGACGACGCCGCAGCGCCGGTGTCCACTGAGGGCTCCCGAAGGCTCCTTGCCCTCGCTCCCATCGGTGGAGCGCAAAAAGGCGTAGCGGTCGTTACCCGCCCCTCATGTCCCGGCCCCGAGCCCGGACCGAGTCCTGCCACAGAGCAGCACTCCGAGGAATCCATTCGTAGTGAAAGCCCGCGACCTGCCAGCCCTTGCGGCTGGGCGTCCTCCAAGGACGCGTCGCGGTGCAGGTCAAACCGTTCGCCGGGCACCCGATGCCCAGGCACTGTTCCCGCCACCTTCCGAGCACGCGCATCGCGCGGCACACGGTCGTGCTTGCCCTGATGGGCTCCACGTGTGTCCCCGCTCGGACATCTGACGCTCTCCGGCCACGGTCAGGAGAGCGACCCAGCAGATGGGTGGCGCTACGAATCCAGCACTGATCCCGCAGACGTGCACCGGCCAGACCGGTGCGCGGCGCTCACGGACCTCCAAGGCCGTGAACCTCCAAGGTCATTGGCGCACCCCACCCTGTGTTTGCCGCGGAAACGCGCGCGCAGGACCGGATCAACCCGTGTTCATTTTTAAGAACGACCGCGCCGCCGCGCTGCCCCTGGCAGCCGTGCAGCGAAACCCTGGGTAGGTGCCGTGCGGCGTGGCCGCGCACGGCGCTCGACGCATCGGCCACCGTCCGCCGCTGGCACCGGAATTCCCCAGCGACGGCACGCAACACCCCCCGGATTTCCTTTCACACCCGATGGCACGCGCTCGGGACGCGGGCCGCACGACAGGAGAGAGACCGATGAATGCCCATGCCCCTTCGCCCACCCGGAACCGCAGGCGGCCCGCGCGGCCGAAGAACACATCCCGCCGCCACCCCGGGCGGCGCCACCGGGACTGGTCGGGCCTGAGCGCCGCCGACGTGCTGGCCCGCCATCCGCCGGGATCGACGCCGCCCGAGGAAGTACTGGAGATCCTGCTGAAGCTGTTCAACGAACAGCACACGGCCATGCTCAAGAGCGTGTCGCACAAGACGCGCCACGACCGGGCGGTGTTCCTGCGGCGCTTCCTGCGCGACCTCCAGGCCAAGGCGGGGTTCCCCACGATGCCCGACCCGCGCAACATCGGGGGGCGCCACATCCAGGCGATGGTGAGCCTGTGGCGCCAGGATAGGCTCGCGGCCGCGACCATCCAGACCTACCTCAGCTTCCTGCGGGGGCTGGCGCAATGGATCGGGAAGCCAGGGCTCGTGCGCAAGCCGGACGCCTATGGCCTGGACGTCACGGAATACCAGCGGCACGAAGTCGCGCAGCGCGACAGGACTTGGAGCGGTGCCGGGATCGACATCGAAGCCCTGATCGCGCAGGTGTGCGCCTACGACCGCCACGTGGGAGCGGCCCTGCGGCTGATTCGTGCCTTCGGGCTGCGCCGCAAGGAAGCCGTCATGATGCGGCCCCATGCCTGCGTGGTGCCCTTCTCGGCCACCAGGCTGCCGCCGGAGCGCCAGAAGGCCGAGAGCTACCTCTGGGTGTGCCAGGGCAGCAAGGGGGGCCGACCCCGTTTCGTGGCCATCGCCACGGCGCAGCAGCGGCAGGCCCTCGCGTATGCGAAGTCCGTGGCCGGTGCTGCCGACGCCCACTTGAGCAACCCGTCGCGCGACCTCAAACAGAACCTCAACCACTTCAGCTACGTGATGCGGCGCTTTGGCCTGTCCCTCAAGGAACGCGGCGCGACCGGCCACGGGCTTCGGCACGAGGTCTTCGTGGAGGTCTGGGTGAATGGCACCGGCACCCAGCCCCCGGTGCGGGGAGGCACGCTCCCGCCGAAGGATGTGCGGGAGGCCGCGCAGCAGGATATCGCCGAGATGGCGGGCCATGCCCGCAATCGCGCGGCCGGGGCGTACATCGGATCGGTCCGCGCGCTGCGTCCTACGGCACGGGCCACGGTGGACGGCCCGTCCCGCGGCCAGGGCACGGCCGGCGACGAAGGCGCTGCGAATCCCTCTGCCGTCAGGCAGCCATGAAGGGGAAGCCCGAGGGGTATTCGGCGGTCCATGCTGCTGCAGCGCCTGTGCTTCGCCGCAGCAACGGCCAGACTGCCCCGGCAACAAAAACGCCCCCGGCGTCCGCAATGGACCAACCGGGGGCGCAAGCTACATGGGCTTCGCGAGGCTCATGGCATCGGCAACACCTCGAAGTCCTCGTCGGGATAGATCCGGGCGCCGCGCCGCCGCGCCTCGCCCACGGTGATTTCCTCTTCGCTGACCCCGTACCGCCAGAGGGCAGCGCAGCGGGCAAGGGGTTCGTCCGTCTCGCTGACCTTACCGATGTCCACGGCAACGCCGTCGCGGACCACGAGAACCCGCCAGTCCTTCATGTTCATGCCTTGTACTCCTGTCGTCGATGTGCCCCGGACGGGGCGGTTGTGCTTGAGTAGGCCGCCCTCTCGGCCCTGCGCGGGCTGGGGGGGCTGGCCCGGGGATCAGGCACCCTCGGCCACGGCCTCTTTGGGCTGCGGATCAGCGGCGTCGGCGTCTGCATCGCCCTCGCCGGTCCCGGCCGCGCCCGGGGCGTCGTCTGCTGCGCCGGCCTGCGGCCCCGGCACGTCGTCGCTCTCGCCTTCGTCCTCGTCGGCGGGTGCCGCATCCGGCTGCGCCGCATCGTCCGGGGACGGCAGGCGCAGCATGGCGGGAAGCCATCCGGTCGCGGCGACCGCCTGCTCGGCACCGCTGGCCGCTGCGTCCTTCTTGAGCGCCTGCAGCGGGGCGGCGGCCTGGGCGCTGACCGCCTCGGTCACGACTTCGGCGATGCGGGCCTTGGACACGTGGTTGAAGTAGGACCCCGCCGTGGCCTTCCACCACTTGCTCATGTCCAGGCCCAGCGCCAGGGCAAGGCCATCGGTGCGCTGCTTTTTCGGCTCGGAGGGATAGACGCCGCTGACGGTGAGCGCGACCAGGAAGGTGAACAGGCGCGAGATGGCCGCCGCATCCAGGGTGAGCATCCAGGGCAGCACGGCATCCACCTTCTGCGGCAGCAGCGCCTGCCAGTGCTTGCGCTCGGCCTCCAGCGCCTGCCACGCCGCGCATGCCTTGATGTCGTCGGCGTCCTGGTGCAGGATCGCGTGGGTGTCGGAGACGCCCAGCGTGAGGGGATCGCCGCTGCTGTACAGGTGCTGGTAGCCGTCGATCAGCAGCTTGGTCGCCATCTGCGCAGTGGCCACCGCGACCGCCACGTCGGGACGGCCCAGCAGTTCCGCCTGGATCGCCGCGACACGGTGCGCGGTGAGGTTGCGCGTCAGGCGGTCGGAATGGACGGGCCGGGTCTTCGCGGCGGGCAGGGACACCAGCGCGGGATCGCCCTCGCCGGCCAGCGCGCTGCCGTTGCGCGTGGCCTGGGCCAGTTGCGCCATGTCGGCGCGGTCGTCCGGGCGGATCAGGCCGTAGCGCACGGCGGGCGCGGCATCGGTGCCCACGTAGACCACGCAGCCCGCCTGCGACATGAGTTCGGGCGGCCAGACCGACAGCGCCTCGGTGATCGCCTCCATCTTGGCGTTCAGGTCGTCGCACTCGGCTTCCAGGCGGCGGTACTCTTCCTCGGCGGCGCTGTCGTCTTCCTCCTGGTCGCAGATGTCGTCCATGCGCTGGGTGCGCTCGGCGACCTGCGCCTCCAGGTTGTCCAGTTCGGCGGCTTGCTCGGCGCTGGGCTCGCGCGCGGCCTTGCGCAACTCGCCATGCTTGGCGTATTCGTCGCTGACGTAGCGGGCGCGGACGTCCACCCACTTCCAGCCCTCGGCGCCGACCTGCTTGGCCTTGCGCTGCAGCTTGGCCACGGCCAACTGGTCGAGCAGCACCGGGTCGAGCAGGTAGACCTTCTTCTCGTCTTCGCTGAACAGGTCGCGCCGCGTGGGACCGCCCGCCTTCTCGTAGGCCTTGACCGTGACGTAGCGTGCCACGGGGTTGCGGTCGGACTCGATTTCTCCCTGCGTGAGGATGCGGCGCAGGTGGTCGGGGTGGCGGTTCCACGCATCGAGCCCGGCCCAGGCCTGTTCCTGGCGTTCGTGGTCGTCCACCGAGGCCAGCACCATGAGGCATTCGAGGTCGATCTTCTTCTCGCGGTACTGCGCCATGAGCTTGGGGGACACCGAGGCGAGCTTCATGCGGCGCTTGACCACCAGCGGCGTGACGCCGAACGCCGCCGCCACGTCCTCGACGGACCTGCCCATGCCGATGAGCTTGGCGAAGGCGAGGAACTCGTCGGCCGGGTGCATCGGCACGTGGTACGTGTTCTCCGTGAGGCTGGACAGCAGCCCCCGGTCGGCGGGCACGACCAGCACGGGCACGGGGTAGTTCTCCGGCAGGTCGCCTGCGGCCACCAGCAGCCCGATGGCCTGCAGGCGGCGGCCGCCCGCGCAGACCTCGTGCAGGTTGCGCGGGCCCTTGACCGCGATGAGGTTCTGCAGCACGCCGCATTCCTTGATGGAGGCGGCCAGCTCGGTGAGGCTCATCTGCGGCTTGCCGCCCGGCGCAGGGCTGGGCGTGCGTGCCTGGTAGTCGACGGAAAGGACCAGCTGGTTGAAGGGGATGTAGGTGCGCGGCGAGGCCTCGATGATGGCCTCGACTTCCGCTTTGGAAATCTTCATGGGTGCTCCTGATGGATGGACGCCGGACGCGGCGGGATGCCTCGTCCGTGAGTCCAGGTTCTCACCCGCCGGCGCTTCATCAAGGGCACGCGCGGCTGCCCCCCCGCAGCGGCGCGCGGGACCGGCTGGCGCGGCAACGGGAGCGCCCGACGAGCCCCCTCTAGAATTCCCGCTGTGCAGCTTCGATGCACGCGGGGGCATGCGCCCCCAGCCGCAAACGCAAAAGAAGGGAAACATTCCATGGCAACTGCGAAGACAACCGCCAAGGCCGCTGCGCCTGCGAAGAAGACCGCGAGGGCCTTTGCTCCCGCAAAGAAGACCGCCCGGGCCGATGCGCCTGCGGCGAAGGCCGCCGCGCCCATCAAGCCCATCAAGGACGCGCTCAACAAGACCGCGCTGGTCAATCACATCGCCGCGCAGGCCGACGTGGACGCCAAGTCGGTCAAGGCGGTCCTGGCCGCGCTCGAAACGGCCGTCCTCGGCTCGGTCGACAAGAAGGGCGTGGGCACCTTCACGCTGCCCGGCCTGCTCAAGCTGGACGTGGTGAAGGTGCCGGCCAAGAAGAAGCGCTTCGGCAAGGATCCGTTCACCGGCGAGGAGCGCTGGTTCCCGCCCAAGCCGGCATCGGTGAAGATCAAGGCCCGCGCGCTCAAGAAGCTCAAGGACGCCGCCCTCTGACCCCGTCCGGGTCCGGGCGCGCGTCCGGATCCGGAACCGGTTGCGGGTCCGCGCGGCTGCGCAACCGGGTCGCCGCGGTTGCGCAATCGCGCGAACCCTCGCGGCGACATCGGGCAGGGAGCCGGCGCCTGTTCGCATCGCCAGCAGCCTGTCTCCCGCTCCATCCATTGCCGGGGCACCCGGCAGTCCTTCCGCAACCACGCGGAAATTCGAGGTCTCATCCGAGCGCTGCCGCGTCGGAGGCGATGCCGCTGCAGGCGGATCGCACCGCAACGAGGCCCGTGACGTAGTCCATGGGTGGGAGCCTCGCCCGGCCCCGCACACCACTGGCACTTGCGTGCCCGGCGCACCTGCCGGCCCGTCCACATGCTGCCGCCACGAACCCGGGTCGGGGACAATACGCGCTTTGTCCGTCTTGCTTTCCGTGTCTGCTCCCGTCTCCTTCTCCGTTCTGTTGCTGCTAGATGCCCCCCATGGCAGCCTGGCCGAGATCGAGCTGACGCGCGCGGACCTGCCGGTCGGCACGCGCAGCCACTGGCTCTGGATCGAGGAGAGAACCGTCACGGAGCTGCAGGCCATCGGCACGGGAACGCCGTCAAGGAAGGCATTCGACCGTGCGGTCCTGGCCCTGGACGGCGAGCGGGCCGAACTAATCTGGCCGAGCGGCCTGTGCGACGCGCTCAAGGTCGACCCCGGGCGCATGCTGCGTCCCGAGTTCCTGCGGCTCGTGCATCAGCACGTGAACTGAGAAGCCCGCGCGCCCCGCTGCGCGCGCTGGCGCATCAGTTCGGCATAGCGAGCGCTGACGGCCGCGCCGTCGAGACAATCCACCGCGATACCGACCGCCCGCGCCACACGTCGGCGCACCGAGGCGAGGTGGCGGGCCTCGGCGGGCGTCGGCATGCACACCGGCCAGCCCGCTTCATAGAGCAGGTGCGGGGGAATCTCGGCTTCCGCGGCCTGCCGCGCCGCGGCCCGCTCCTTGGCCTCGGCGACCCCGGCCCACAGCGGCGCGTCGAGCAGGTCGGGGGCCACGTCGCCCAGCCAGCCGCCCGGCTGGAACGAGAACGTGCTGCGCGCCTCCAGCGCCACCAGTTCCCGGTAGACGGCGGCGTTGTCCCCGCAGCGCGATGCGGCGCCCAGGTCGCTGCGCGAGGCCAGCACGCAGAAGGCGCAGGACACGCGGCTGCTGCCGTAGATGCGGTAGGCCTCGTGCAGCACGCCGCCGTGCAGGCTGATGTAGTCGAGCACGTCGCGGCGCGGCCAATGGATGATGGCGTTCCAGGTCAGGCCCAGGCCGCGCGCGCGGGTCAGCGCCGCATCGCGCTTGGCGACCGGCTGGCGCGACCGCGCGGCGCTCTCCTCCCAGCGCAGCCCGAGCGCGGAGACTACGGGGCCGACAGGGTGCCGTGCGCGGATTGCCCTGGCGATGATCTGCGTCTTCATCTCCGAGGTATTAGGGCGACCGAATCTGCTTTGTGTGAACAACCTCCCTGAACCCCCTTGATCCAAGAGGGGCGCGGGGCTGTTGACACTCACAGAGCAGGACATGGTTGCCTGGCGTTATGGGGTACTTTGACCCATCTGTTAACTCCGAAAGCGATCACCTTGATTCCCAGATTCCGAGCATCCCCTTCAAGACAACTCCAATCCCACCATCGCATCCGCACCATCCTGTTCAGCACCGGCGAGCGCATGCCCGCGCTGGTGTCGGCGAACACCGGCATGCCGGTGTTCGCCGCCTGCGTCTATGCCATGACGGAGGTTCGCCCGCGCAGTGGCTCTCCCGCGACCATCGAACAGGCCCTGCGAGGGGTCCAGTTCCTCCTCGCGTTTGAAGACCTCCGCGGCATTGACCTGCAGAATCGTTTCGCCAACGCTCGGTTCCTCGACTTGCACGAGTTGGATGACCTCGCCGCGCTGGCGTATCTGCCACTTCGCAGTGGCGGAACCGATCGCAAAGAAGAGGCCCCTCTGGCGCGAGCAACGCCAGCCACGGTCGCCGTCAGCACGGCCGCCATCCGGCTGCAATACTGCCGCGCCTATCTGTCGTGGCTGGGTCAGGCCGCTGCCTCACAAACGTGCGCCACCCTCGAACAGCGGGCGAACTACATGGTGATGCTGCGCGAGTTCCTTGCGCGGCTGACCGCCCGCGCACCTTCGGCGCGCTCCAGCAGGCATCGGGTCGGCCTGGACGCGCAGGCCAGAGCACTTCTGCTCCATGCCATCGACCCCGCATCGGCGGAGAACCCTTGGTCGACCGCGTTCCTGCGCGACCGCAACCGGCTGCTGGCTCTCTGGGGTCTTGGCACCGGCCTGCGGCGTGGGGAACTGCTGGGCCTGCGGATACGCAGCATCGACTTTCGCCGCAACCTGGCCGACGTCGTGCGTCGGCCCGATGACAAGACCGATCCCCGGATGGCCCAGCCGAACACCAAGACGCGCGAGCGCAGCATCGGCATCAGCGAGGAACTGGCTTACCTGACGCACCAGCACATCGTGCAGCACCGCGCCAGGATCGCTGGCGCGCTCCGGCACGACTTCCTGTTCGTCACCGCCACAGGCGATCCGTTGTCGCTGTCTGCCGTGACAAAGATCTTCCAGGGGTTGCGACGGCACCATCCCCAGCTTGGTGATGCGTTCTCCTCCCATGTACTGCGGCACACCTGGAACGAGGATTTCTCTGAGATCGCCGACCGCGCCGGGATGACGCCGGGCGACGAGCGCCGGGCACGCAACCACGCCATGGGATGGTCCGAATCCTCGCGCAGCGCAGAAACCTACCTGCACCGCCGCACCCGCCGCCTGGCAGTGCAGGCCTCGGTGGAGATCCAGCGCAAGGTATTGGGCGAGGAGGTGTCTCGCGATGCCTGAACAACCCATCCGCACCTCGACCAGGTCCTGCAACCGCACGATGTCGCGGACGCTCGACGGCTACCTGTTCGATCCCGCCGACGACATCTGGAAGATTCCGACGGCCGGAGGAATCGCTTCCTTCAACTTCGACAACCTGCCCGGGGCGTCAACCCGGCTGCGGCAGTGCATCAAGGACGTGTGCGCCGCCTTGCTGGTCTCGATCTCACCATCGCGTGCCGCCCAGGCGCTGTCGGCATACCGGAGGCTGCTTCGCCACGCAGCGCCGCCACACCCCCTCGACGCCATCGCCTTGAACGACGTGGTTCGGTACGGTGAATCCCTCGAAGTACGACAGCGCTACCGGCTGCGCCGGCTCAAGGAACACCTGCTGCTGTGGGTGGAACTGGGAACCCCGGGGCTGGACGTCGACCTCCATCGTGCCTTGCCCCGGCTGGTCACGCAGACGCATGAGGTCGGCAATGCCGTGCGCATGATGGACGTGGACGCCGGCCCGCTGACCGACATCGAGTACGAGGGTGTCACCACGGCCATGCGGCGCGAGTTCGCTGCCGGCCACCTTGGCCTGGCCGACTACACCCTCCTGACCTTGGCCGTGACCCTGGGCACCCGGCCGTTGCAACTCGCAGCGATGAAGTGCAAGGATTTCAGCGCGACACAGCGGCAGGACGGCAGCAGCATCTTCATCCTGCAGGTCACCCGCCTCAAGCAAGGCAAGGGCATCCGTCCCCGAACGCTGTTCAGGCCGCGCGAGCTGTCCAGCGGCCTCGGCGCCCTGGTGCAGGCGCAATGCAAGGCAGCGGCGGACTGGGCACAGCGACACGGGCTGCCTGTGGGCGAGGCGCCCATCTTCCCCTCGGCGCAGTTCACCAGAACCCCGCATATGGCCGAGATCGGGCTGCTCGGCCATTTCACCGGCCGGGGCGTCAGCGACAAGCTCTGTCGGCTGTTCCAGAAACTGGAAGTGGTCTCCCATCGCACGGGGAAACCTCTGGTGATGTCGCCCATCCGCCTGAGACGCACGCTCGGCACCCGGGCGGCGGCCGAAGGATGCTCGGCGCCCGTCATCGCGGACCTGCTGGATCACAGTTGGTTCGATTCCAGCCTGGTCTATGTCGAAACGCGGTCGGCCATGATCGAGCGCATCGACAAGGCACTTGCGTTGCAGATCGCTCCGCTTGCCCAGGCCTTCGCCGGCACCCTGGCAGTGCGCGACGACAGTAGCGAGGGACGGCTCGTTCACCACGTGTCGGCCGAAGCGTTCGACGCGATCGGCCGGTGCGGCAAGCACGACTTCTGCCGTCTCGCTGCGCCACTGGCCTGCTACACCTGCTCGTACTTCCACCCCTGGATCGACGCCCCTCATGAGGCGCTGCTCGATGGCCTGCTCAGCGAGCGGTCGGCGCTGGCGACATCGACCGACCTTCGCGTCGCCTCCGTGAACGACCTGACGATCCTTGCGGTGGCCGAGGTGGTCCAGCGTTGCCGGGACTCTCAGCATGAACGGGAGGCCGCATGACCACCGTGACCCGACTGAAACCCAGGGCATTGCGCGATGCGCAGGCCAAGCTGGACGCCTTCATCGCCAACGCTCGGAACGAACTCACGGCCTTCGGGAAGGACCTGGAGTTCGATTCGGATTGCTGGGACGTGACCGAGCACTACCTGGCCCAGGGGGACCGGCGGGCCAAGCAGGCCCGCGTGCGCTTCTTCTTCATCAAGGTGCCCGGCGCCGGCGGGCAAACACTGTCGCCCAAGGTTCGCGCGCTGGCCAAGGCCTACGTGCGAAGCGAGCTGGCCCAGCGCTCGGCAAGCGCGGCGCTGCGGGCGGTGCAGGCGTTCCACGTACTCGGCATTGCCATGAGGAAGCAGCGGCTCGCCTCCGCAGCAGAGATCGACCGGACCACCTTCGACGCCGCCGTGACTGCCATGGACGACGGCCGCGGCGATGCATCCCTCGACGGGATCGGCTTCCGCCTCGGGCAGATCGCCCGGTTTCTGGAAGACCGGATGCTGTGCGCCCACACGACCGGCACCTGGCGCTACGCGATGCGCCGGGGCAGTACCTACGGTCGCATCGGCGAAGCCTTCGAGGCCCGCAAGCGCAGGCTGATGCCTGCCCCCGCAGCCCTGGACGCCCTGGCGCGCGCATTCCATCTGGCATCCGACCCGAGGGACGTGCTCATCACGTCCGTGGCGGCCATCCTGTGCGCCGCGCCGGAGCGCTTCAACGAGGTGCTGGCCTTGCCTGCGGACTGCGAGGTGGACGTTCCGGGCGATGGCGAGGTACGACATCTTGGCCTGCGCTGGGCGGGCTCCAAAGGCTACGACGGCCACGTCAAGCTGATCCTGCCCGGGATGGCGGACGTGGTGCGCGAGGCGTTGCGCAGGATTCGCGGCCTCACGGAACACGCCCGCCACCTCGCCCGATGGTACGAGGCGAACCCGACGCGGATCTACCTGCCGCCGGAATGGGAGCACCTGCGCACGCAGGAGTTCATCGACTTCGAGGACATCGCCGATCTCCTGGGACTCGGGGGTGTGAGCAAGCGGAACCACGCGCGCACCTGGGTGCAGAGCGCGGGGCTTCCCGTCACGATGGTGGTGCGCGTGGCGGGCCACATCCCAGCGATGGTGGTTCGATTCGCTGACTTCGAGCGCCACGTCGTCCACCAGTTGCCGCCGCACTTTCCCTATGCAGACGCCAGGACCGGACTGAAGTACGGTGAGGCGCTGCTGGTCATCCCCGCGAGGTTGTTCCGAACCGGTGTCGGCAGCTCGTGCATGCTGGAGCCGCTGAAGTACCACCATGTGGGCAATGGGCTCGGCCAGAACGCCAAGGCCGGCAGTGTCACCGTGTTCCAGCGCGTCGGGCTCGACCCGAATCGCACGCTGTCCATCAAGAGCCACCAGTTCCGGCACTGGCTCAATACCCTGGCCCAGGGCGCGAATCTGTCCCAGGTGGACATCGCCAAGTGGAGCGGCCGCAGGGACATCCGTCAGAACGCGGCCTACGACCACGTCTCCAGCCAGGAGATCGTGGCACACATCCGTTCTGTGGTGGGCGATCACGCGAAAGTCATCGGCCCGCTGGCGGAGATTCCGAAGCATCTACCGGTGTCGCGCGACGAATACGCGGCGATGGCCGTGCCGACAGCGCATACAACGTTGTACGGCTTCTGCATCCATGACTTCGCCTCGGCTCCGTGCGAGATGTTCCGCAACTGCCTGGACTGCCGGGAGCACGTCTGCATCAAGGGGATCGATGGCAAGACCGAACGCGTGGCCGCCGCGTTGGAGCAGGCGTCGGCGCAACTCAGGACCGCGCAGGCCGCCGCTGCCGAGGGGGTGTACGGCGCGGCGGACTGGGTTGCCACCCACCTAGCCACCGTGGAGCGGCTGGACCAGTTGCTGACCATCTTGCGGGACCCGGCGATCGAGGACGGCGCTGTGATCCAGCTCAGCACCGGCGGAGCCGATTCCCTCTCCGAGAGCGCCGCCCGTGATCGGCTGGCCGGCGTCGACGCTCTGCGGCTCGCAGCGCCGACCGGCGCAACTTCCACCCCCTCATCCAGGAAATCCCATTCATGACACGACGTTCCCCTAACCTCACGCCAGAGCGGGTAGAGGCCATCCTGACGATGGTCCGCGCCTGGGAGGGCCGGCTGACGTGGCCGGCGCTCATCCAGGCCGCCGAAAAACGGTTTGGCTGCGCCTACACACGGCAGGCCCTGTTCAAGCACGCTCCGATCCGCATCGCGTACGACGTCTGCCGCAACGCGACTCCAGCGTCGGTGAGAGTCAAGCCGGGCCGGCCTGTATCCGCTGCCTTGCAGGCCGCGATGGATCGGGTTCATCGCCTGCAACAGGAGAACGCGGAACTCCGCAGGCGCGAGATGCTGCTGCTCGAGCAGTTCCATCGGTGGGCCTACCACGCCAGCTCGCGCGGGCTGACCCAGCACTTCCTGGATCAGCCGCTGCCACCACTGAACCGCAGGGGCAATCGCACACCTCCCCACCAACCACATCACACTGGCTCGACGTAGCTCAAGAATGATTGGCACGCCTCGTGCTCTGAACGGAGATATCACTCCTCGCAGAACCGGACCGTTCTGCGCTGCAAATGCATAGAGCTGCGTTGATCATACGCATGTCTGCGTGTAAAATACGCAGATGCGATCCATAACCATCAGCGACCTGTGCGAACTCACGGGCTACTCGCGCGACCAGATGCGCGGGCTGCTGGCTGAATTGCCACGTTTCGCGCGTAGGCATGCTGAGGCGCGGGTGGCTCGCGTGTACTCAAACCATGATGTGATGTTGGTGGTGGTGCTCTGTCGGCTGGAGACGGTGTATGGTCTTAGGAGAAGCATCGTCTCTGCTCTCTGCGAATCGATCGCTGCGAGCTTGACGGCACCGCGCAAAGTCAGCAAGCAGGCCTGCTTGATCTTGCGGGCCCACGATGCAACATGCGAATACGTCGATACAGCACCTCTGATCGACGATGGCTTGGTTGTCGCGCTGGGACCTATTTTCCTGGCCATCGACTCCTATCTACTACCGACGCCGCTGGTACAGCGAGACGTGGGACTCTCCGCCACTGGCACGCAACACAACCCCGCCACCGCAAAGGCTGTCGGACGTCAAGGACGTGTCGCGCGTGAGATGGTGCCTCGACATCGAGAGCGGTCGAACCATGGGTAATCGTCCGCCTTGGTGGGATGCTTGGCTGCGACCAGACACCGGCGCACAAGTAAAGGGGCTTGTGCGGGTACTCGGCTACCTGCCCGATGGCCGTCCACCCGAAGAAGTCGCCACCATGGAGAAGGCAGCCGAGTACGGGGCTGACGCCGTGTTCTTCGAGATTGAACAGCACGGTAGACGTGCCTCGGCGCAAGCCTTCATCTATGGCGTCAACACGTTGGCTGATGATCGGGAGTTTGCCGAGCGTCACCGCATGCTCTGGAGTTGGGGTGGCGTGCCCTTGGTGTATCGGCGTACGCCAGGATTGCTGCAGTTGTTCCGTTGTGCGCATCGTCCCGACTTTCTCACTGATGACGGGCGCATCCAGTGCAACCCAATCAAGTATCTGGATCTGGCTACGGCAATAGAGCTCGATCCCTGGTGGGATGAGGACAGTATCCGTAGCGGAACACTGTGGACGGATCCTGCAACCTGTGACCTGCTTCTGTCGAACAGCAAGGCAGCACACAAAAGCCTGTTCGATGCGTTCAAGCGGCTGAGCAGCTATCTCGACGAGAAGAACATTCTTCCGAAGCGTTTGCGTCGCCGGTTGTTGATCCTGTCGTTGCTGATTGCCTACCTAGAACAACGAGGCGTTTTCGGCGAAGGTTTTTTTGCAGCTTTTCAGCCCGATGCACAACGCTTTTTCGAGGTTTTGGGTAACGGACCGGCTCTGGTCAAGTTGCTTGCAGCCTTGGAAGACCGGTTCAACGGCAACGTGTTCACACTGGAACCGTCGGAAGTGGACAAGCTTCTGAGCACCCAGCAGTTGGAGCGCTTCGCTCGAATGATCGAAGCACGTGAGAATCAGACGGGCCAGCTGTCGCTGTGGGATCTGTATTCGTTCCGGGACTTGCCGGTCGAGTTGATCAGCCAGATCTACCAGTTGTTTGTGGAGAACGAGGACAGCTCGGTCTACACCCCTCCATTCCTAGTGCGGTTCCTGGTGGAGGAAGCCCTGAACTGGGATGCACTTGACCACATCACTTCGCACAACCAAGTGGTGCTGGATCCGTCTTGCGGCTCCGGCGTGTTCCTGGTGGAGGCCTACAAGCGCCTAGTGTTGCACTGGCGCCTGCGTCATCAGTGGCGGCGCCCGGACAAGCATGTGCTGCAGAGCTTGCTGGCTTTCGTCCATGGGGTCGATCTTGAGGAGGACGCCGTCGAACTCGCCGGTTTCAGCCTGTGCTTGGCCATGTGCGACGCCTTGCAGCCGGCACAGATCCGGCGCAGCATCAAGCTGTTCCCGAACCTGCGTCAACAGACATTGCATCATGGCTGTTTCTTTGCAGCCAAAGAGGCCGGGCAGTTGCCGGCCCGAATTGGGGCCGTCCTGGGCAATCCACCGTTCGCGTCCACACTGCAGACACCGGCCACCCAACGGGCCTATGCACGGTATCAAACCGAGCATCACAAGAAACTCCCCGACAAGCAGGCGGGCTACCTCTTTCTGCACGAGGCCAGCGAGATCATGGAGGACGGTGCAACGATCTCCATGCTGCAGCAGTACAACTTTTTGTACAACCAGAATGCGCTCGCGTTTCGGCAGCAGTACCTGGAGCGCTACTGGGTGCGCGAGATCCTGGACTTCGTTTCGGTGCGTGGCCTTTTCCAGAAGGGCGATGCCGATACCAAAGTCATTGTTGTCGTGGCGCAAAAGCGAGTCCGTCCCGACACCGCCACTTTGCTCCATGCAACGTTCCGCCGAACCGGCCGCATTGACGCCGAGCAGGGACTGGATCTGGACTACTACGACCTGCACGTCGTGCCATATCGCGTTGCACAGACGAACGACCGCCTCTGGCGTGCAAACCTCCTGGGAGGCGGTCGAACCTTGTCGCTTGTGAACCGGTTAGCACAGATGCGCACGCTGCGCCAATATGCGGAACAGCGGGATTGGGACGTTGGCGAAGGCTTCATTGTTGGCAAAAAAGTCCAGCGTAAGCGCGCGCCCCATCTAACAGGACATCCCTATCTGCCCTCCAAGGCGTTGACGACAAGCGGCATCGACGAGTCCCAGATTCAGCCCCTGAAAGACGAGTTTTTCCGCTCGGCGTATACCGAGCGACGCTTCACCCCGCCAATGTTGCTGGTGCGTGAACAGATGCACCTCGCCCACGCAGTATGGCAAGGGCACTACCTAACGTATAGCCAGCGGATGGTTGGCTTCTGCGCGCCGCAGAAGGACTTGCCAAAGCTCAACGCCATTGATCGTTGGATGAGCGCCGAAAAGCGCACTCTGCGGGCCTATTTGGCTCTGACCAGCCCCGGGCTGTTCGCTCAAAAGGCGACTGCGCTGCAGGCCGACGATATCTACTCGATTCCATACCCTGCTGACGGATCGTTCGATCTGAGCGACAACGAGCGCATCGTGGTCGACGACATCGTGGACTACCAGTCGGATCTGATACGGCTGGGGGAATCGTCGATAGCGATGCGCCAGGTCGCCGATGAAGACCTCCAGGTGTACGCGGAGGTTCTGGCGAATCAGGTCAACGCACTATACGGGTCACCCAGCTTCGGGCTGCGTGGCCAGTTCAGTTGGTCGGGTGCGGTGTGCCAAGCCTACGCGTTTGGCGACGCTCAGATCGATTGGTCAGGGGCGGAAGAACTGCGAGACCGCATCTCGGCTTTGCTGCACGCACCATCGCACCAGCACCTGGCTCTCACGCGCATCTGCCGACTGTATGACCACCGTTTCCTGTTCATACTGAAACCTGACCGTTTGCGCTACTGGATGCGCTCCGTCGGACTGCGCGATGCCGATGACATCTTGGCAGATCTGCGGGCCCAGGGCTACTAGCGAGGCGCGATGCTGGCGGACGGATCTACCTCTCACGCATTGGGCCAATTGGCCTCGGGGTTTCTTGCCGAAGGCCAATCTCGTGCCGCCATCCTGGACTTTATTCTCGGACAGCTCCCCCGCTGGCGAGACCGGCCTGATCGACCTCTACGCACCAGCGAGACGATGCTTACGTCGCAACTGTGCGCCCACCTCAACAGTGCAGCACGCAAGACTCCAGGCTGGGATTGCCTGCAATTTCGTGTGGAGGAAGCTGATGAGACACATGTCTCGCGCAAGATCGATCTCGTGGCTGCGGCTGCAGGCGATGCGCTGATCGTGCAAGGTCGGAGCTACAGTGATTTCGAGACGATTTTGCCAATTGAATGCAAGCGACTGCCCATTCCCGTCGGCTCGGGACGAGACGAGCGCGAATACGTCGTGACACGCGTTGGAGTGGGTGGAGGTATCCAACGCTACAAGGAGGGCAAGCATGGTGCTGCGCATGTTCGTGCAGCCTTGATCGCGTACGTGCAGGAACAAAGCTTCGATCATTGGCTTGCTTTGATCAGTGGCTGGATTCATGACTTACACACCAGTGGTACTCCCGGCTGGTCGGTCGCCGATGCGCTGGTAACTCATGGTCAAGACCCCACGGCCGGCATTGCGGTACATGAGTCAGTGCATAGCCGGAACAGTCTGCCTTCAATCCACTTGCGCCACCTGTGGGTGAAGATGACGCTCTAGTGCGATGACCGGGCTGAAAGTTTGCAAAGCCGTGAACACCTGCTCCCACTGCTGAATCCAACAGATTCACGAGGTTCCAACACACACTCTCGTGTCAATTCACACTTCCTCTTCGCCTCCGACCGTAAGGTCGCAATCCAATTGCGTTTGCTGCTGCTCGAGGATGGCAGTTCGACATGGGGCATGCGCTATTTACAATGTCTCGTTCCCCATAACTGGTACAGAACCTGGAGGACGCCGAACTCCACGGCATGATGAGCTTGACGCACGACAGCGCTCGGTAACGCCGCACGTTGGTCTCCCAGCGCACCCCCCAGCGGTCCACCATGTCGCCGGCCGGCCTGCGGACGGTCACCAGTTCCCAGCCCAGCCTTTGCGCGAGGCGCTCGCACACCGGCGCCGAATCCTTCCACTCAATCCGGCCCAGGTCGCTGTGGATCAGGACCCGCTGCCCCATATGCCCGATGGCGTCGAGATGGCTGCACACGCGGTACGCGAGCGCCTGGCTGTCCTTGCCACCGCTCACCCCCACATAGGCCGGCGCGTGCTCCGCCAGTGCCGCGTCGATCATGGGATCGCGGGCGATGTCGAAGCGCGGTGCGGGAACGGAGCCAGGGCGGGTTGTCATGCTCCCAGCATCCCTGCGAACAGCGCGCATTCAAGGGCGGCCCCGCACGCGCGCCCTCCTCATTCGCCTCCAGCTTGCCGCCGGGGCTGCAGGGAGGCTGTCGTCCCGCGCGCTCTGAACAGCAGCGCACGTTCTCCTCAATAGACGTCGCGGGCATAGCGCCGGTCTCTCGACATACAGGCCAGGTAGTCCGTGGCGGCATCCGCCGTCATGGCGCCATGCTCCTGCACGATCTGCCGGAGCGCTGCATCCACGTCCCTGGCCATGCGGCCGGCATCGCCGCAAACATAGAAGTGCGCGCCCTCCTGCAACCAGGCCCACAGCAGCGCGCCCTGCTCCCGCAACCGTCCGAAGTTCGTGGGGTGGGTCTTGATGCCGGAGACTTTGACCACCTTGCCACCCTGCACGTCCAGGGCCATGCCGCAGCCCACCCCGCAATAGGGGCACACGGTCTTCACCGAGGTCGTGGTCGCCGAGTTCATCCCGTCCTCCCGGAGAGCCGCTGCGCGCGGCGCAGGGGGTCCTGCGGCGGTCGGCAACAGCAGCCTGTCGAATGCGCAAAAAAAACGCGTCCGCACCTTCCTGACCACCGCGCTGAAGCGATGAAGGAACGTGCGGACGCCGTTGTCCTGCCTGAATCACGCCCAACATCGGGCGAGGTCCATGGATCTGCCTAGATCATGGATCCGGTGTCGCAAGACTTGTGCCAGCGATATACCTCCACGGATATAGCGCCGGTACACCGACAAGCCTGCGCTTGCTGCACCAGAACGCAGCAGCCGACATGCGGCAGTGCCCGGCTTGGTGCGCTGCACCGGAATGCTGGCGGCGGCTACAGGCCGTCGGTGCGACCCTCCACGACCTGCAGCAGCATCAGCATCACCCGCCGCGAAAGCTGCTGCGGCGAGTGCACGCACAGGCTGAGGACCGGGGTCGGGGTCAGCCCGGCAACTCCAACGCCGCCACCAGCGCCTCGGTCATCGCTTCATTGAGCGCGCGCGGCACGTCGAAGGTCTCGTGCAACGTGTTCATCGCATGGAACAGGCGGTGCATCACGCGGCCCAGCTGTTCGGGCGCGCGCATCCGGTAGCTGACCGCGGCGCCCTGCCCGGGCTGCGGCTCCGCGTCCACCAGCATCAGCACGATCAGCTTCAACTGGTCGGGCAGGGGCAGCAGGAAGTGCAGCCAATAGCCCCACTGCGCATCGACCGCGCGGAAGAAGCGCACGCATTCGGGGATCAGCGGCAGCGGCCGGGGATCGTCGTCGTAGCCTTCGACCTGGATCACCATGCGGCCGGCGAAGCGCATCACCTGGTTCGCGTCATCGCTGAACAGCAGGAGCCGCTCGACCGTGCTGCCGACGCGGAAGGCCTCGATGTCGGCGCGGGTGATGACGACGATGGCCAGGTCCGCCTTCGGCGACAGGCGACCGAATCCGTCGGCATCCGTGATTCTGATTTCCATGGCAAATGCTCCTATGTGTGGTGGTGCGGCCTCGCGGCCGCTCAGTCCTCATCCTTGGCAGCGTGCGCGGGAGGGGCCGCGCCATCGAGCGGCCGCTGCCGGGCCCCCTGCGCCGCTGCGGCGCGCGCATCCATCACCTCGCGGGTGCGAAACCCGACCGGCAGCCGCACCTGGGGGTCGGCGAAGACCCACAGATGGAACTGGTTCGCCGTGTCCACGAGCCGCGACTCGGCCGGATAGACCTCGAAGCCCTCGTGCTCCTCGCCGACGATGGCGTTCTTGATCCGCTGCAGATCGCGCCAGTCGTGGATGGGCGCGCGGTCGCGGCGCTTGATCGACAGCCAGAGCATGTCGCTGGTGTCCGGCCCGAAGGGCGCCGCGATCCGCTGGACGTTGACCTGGTAGCGCTCGTTCACGTAGACGCGCTGGCGCCTAAGCGCCGCAGCCTGCGCGCGCGCCGCTTCCACGTCGATCCCGAAGCGCGCGGCCAGCACACGCGGATTGAACGCGCCATCGGGCAGGCGCGCGGCTTCGAAGGGGCCCATCGGCGGCAGGGGCGTCTCGAGCCGCTGCAGCGCGATGGCGCTGTTGTCCAGGCGGTGCGAGCGCCGCTGCCCACGCCTCCCGCTCGCCTGCGACCGTGGGGCCGACCTCGGCGCTAGCCATGCCCGGCCGCATCCAGGTGAACCAGCACGCGCCGGCCAGATCGGCGCCGTCCTCCGGCCGGCCACGGTGGACCTCGTAGCCATCGGCCTGCAGCAGGCGCCGCACTTCTTCGCAGAATCGGGTCGTGTTCATGATGAAGGGGGTGTTTCGTCGTCGGGGCGGCCGCTGTCGCCGCGTTGCCCAAGCTTCCCGCGCTTGCGCGCGGGTTCAACCCCGCCGGGCGGCGGCCGCGCCGTATCCTGGGTGCCGTCAGGCCCGAACAGCAGCCTCTGCACGTGCGCGCGTGGCAGGTGCGGCGCGGAGCCCGGCTCGCGGGCGGCGGCATGCGTGCGCGTCGCCGACGCCGAAGCCCCGTGGCCTCCATCGCCCCCATGCCGCGGCACCTCGCCGGTGCCGGCTCCGGCGGCCGGTTGCCCCTCGGGCGCGGATGCCTCCTCGCTGGCGAACCGGCGCTGCAGGCGGTATCGCCAGCCGCCGAGCACATGGGCCGGGGTATGCCACCGGCTCCAGACCTCTCCGCTCAGCGAGTTGCCATGCACCACGACGGCCGGGATGTGCAGCAGCGCGAGCTGCAGGAAACTCATGTGGACGCACCGCACGTCGATGTCGACGCACGTGGCGTGCAGGACCTGCTGGTAGTTCAGCCCCGCCGCATGCAGCGCGTCGGCCATCGCGATCACCATCCCCCCTGCCCCGCAGGCGGGCTCCATGACGTCGACGAAGCCATTGGCTTCGACCTCGCCCCTGGCGGCGGCCGCGTCCCCCACGAGGACCCGCGCCATGAGCTGCGAGACGTGGAACGGCGTGAACACCTGGCCCGCCCTGTCGTTGCCCAGGTCCAGCGTCATGTACAGGCTGCCGAGCAGGTCCTCGAACTCGCCTTGCGCGCAGCACTGTTCCATCGCGAGGGAGAGGTACCCCAGCATGCGCGGAAAGCGCTCAAAGTCCTCGCGCGGGTACTTCTTCACGATGTCGTGGTAGCGGGCCTCCCGCTGGTCGAACTGGGCCTTGTCCACCGCGTTGCTGATCGACAGGCACGACAGCTCGATGAAGTCGGCGAACACGTCGCGAACGCTCCAGCGCGGCGCCATGCCCTGCAGCAGCGCGACAAGCTCGCGCCGTGGATCCTCGATTCCCCGGCCTTCCCGGCCGGAAGGGTGTTGCTTCATCACGTTCTCCTTCGTCCTCGCGATGGCGAGGCGTCGGAGACAGGTTCGAAGGCAAAGCAGGCGGATCAACCCCGCGTCCGGCGGGGCCCGGCCAGGGCCGTGGCCTGGACGCCGGCGCATCGGACAGCGCCGATGGCGGCTCCAGGCCGGCGCTGCCGCTCAGGGGGTCGGGGACGGGTCCTGCGCGCACTCGAGCCACGCCGGCCGCCGGGCGCGGTGGAACCGGCAGGTGGCCCAGTGGCGCCGGGCCCGTGCGCGCAAGGCCTCCTGGTGGTAGCGCCGCTGGCCCGGCGTGCCCCGGTACGCCAGCTCCCCTGCGTTCACCCAGTGCTGGATGGTTGTGGCGCTCACCCCGGCCTCGCGCGCGGCGGCGCCCAGGCTCAGCCATTCGGGGGCCTGCGGCTCGCGCACTGCCTGGGGATGCCGCAGCGCTTCACGCAGCCGCTCCACCATCGGCCCGGTGAGGTACTGGCGGCGCCGGTCCCAGCGCGCCTGCGCCACGCGGACGGTGCCGTCGCGCTTGCGCGCCTTCACCCAGGCCAGCGGCACGTCCAGCAGTGCCGCCGCCTCTTCCAGCGTGTGGCCCTCCTGGGATTCCCGCCGCTTGATGGCCGCCTGCACCGTCACCAGCGGGATGCCCCGGGCCGTCCGCCACGTGAGCCCGTCGAGCAGCACGCGCAGGCGCTCGATGGAGACGCCCACGCGGCGCGCGGCCTCCGCTTCGCTGAACCCCAGCCGCTCGCGCAACTGCGCGCACTGCTGGCGCAGCACGTAGTCCCTGCCGCGCATCGCGCCCTCCGTGCCGTGTTTGGAGCCCAGGGTGCCCGCCGCGATGTGCTGGCGCAGTTCGCGCGGCGTGAACAGGTACTGGCGACAGGCCGTCTCCAGCGCGATCCAGGACCGTTCTCCCTCGCCGCTGGGGCAGCGGCGAGCGATCCACCGCGTGGCGTCGGTGCGGGTCACGTAGAGCGTGCCGTTGCAGGACGCGGCCGCCAGGACGCCGCTGGCGATGGCGCGGCGCACGTGGCTCTGCGGGCAGCAGGCCGCCGCGGCCACCTCCGCCACCGTGCTTCCGGGCGTCCAGGGCCGCGTCAGGTGGCGCTTGGCGCCCTGGGCCAGGCCCGGGTAGCGCGCCGCGAAGTCGTCGAAGTCCTTCGGCGCCCCCTGCACGCCCCAGATGTCCCGGCAGGTCGCGCAGTCCTCGGGGTGGCGCCGCTGCTGCCACCGGCGCCAGGTGGCCCGCAGGTTGTCGGCCAGGGGCTTGCCATGCCAGGGCATGGGCCGGCCCGCGCGCCGGTCCGCGATGAGCTGGCGCGCCATGTCGGCCGCGATGTGCCAGGTGCCGAACTGCGTGGACGGCCCGGGCACCCCGAAGGGGTTGCAGCGCAGGGCCGTCGGCACATGGCCCATGCGCGCGAACTCGGACAGTTTGTCGCTGCGGATGCCCAGGGGTTCGCGCAGGGATGCAAGGCGCACGAAGCCCTCGGGTGGCGCGGCGCGCTGCGCCTTCCAGGCGGCCCAGGCCGCGTGCGGTATCACGAGCCGGCGGCCGACCTTGTGCGCGGCGAGCGCGCCGCTGCGGATGGCCTGGTGGATCAGCGCCGTCGAGCCAACCTCGCGCCCGGCCTCGGTGGTCGTGATGCCGCCGAGCACGTCGCCCGACTGCAGGCCGATCAGATGGACGCGCCCCTGCACGGCCACGGCGGTGCGCTCGGCGGCCGCATCGCCCGTGCGTTCGCGCAGGCGCGCCGTGAGCACCTGCGCGATTTCTTCCGTCCCGAGCTGGCCCACCAGCCCAGCCAGCAGAGCGACCTCCGGCGCCTGCCACTCGTAGCCGCCCCGCCCCGTCCTGCGCGGCGCGGGCCATTCCTCCTCGGCCGGAGCGCGGCCGTGCCGCAGGGCGAACAGTTCGGCGAAGTCGAGCGGCCTGTCCCGCCTCTCGCAGGCGCCCGTCCGCCGCACCGACGCGACCGCCTCGGGCGACCCCGAGCACGGTGGCCAGATGGTGCACGGCCGCGCGCCAGCCGTGCGCGAGCACGAAGTCCACCCAGCGCGGTTCCTCGTCCGCGCCGCCCGGAACAAGCGCGGCAGCATCGTGCCGTTCCATCATCGCGTCTCCAGTTCGTCCTGCAGCGCGGCAGCGCCGGCCAGCATCTGCTGGGTGGACAGCCCCGCGATGGCGCCCAGCAGGCCCACCACCGGATCGGTCAAGGCCTGCAGGCGCCCGGTCGGGATGCCCCGCATGGCGCGGTCCCATTGGCTGAAGGTGGCCGGCAGGGTCCGGCGCACGGGCCGGGCCTTGGGCGCCACCCTGGCCAACGCCTGCGCCATCGGCATGCGCACCTTCTCGACGCCGCGGCGCGAGAGACAGAAGAATTCGCCCGGCGCCAGCGCATTGAGGTCCGTGAACTCGATGCGCGATGCCCGGAACTGCGGCGCCAGTGCCGCCCAGGCAGTCGCGTCCTCCTGGCAGCCGATCAAGGTCAGGTTCTTGTTCGCGAAGAGCGTGCGGTGCAGCGTGCCGGTGTACCGCAAGGCAGTGATGAACAGGTCGAGGGCGCGCTTGCGGCCCCGGCCGGCGAACTCGTTGATGATGCCGGCGGCCTCGCCCGCATCTTCGGCGCATTTCTTGGCGGTGCTGAACAACTGTCCCTCGTCCACCACGACGAACAGCGGCTTTCGGATGCGCTCGGCCGCGTCGAGGATGGCGCGGCCATAGGGCAGGAACGCGGTGGCATCGCGCGCGCTGACCACGACGATGGACTGCGCGCGGCTTTGCAGCAGCGCGGCCAGATGCTCCGCGTCGCGCACCGCCGCGCCGTAGAGCGACTCCATCTCGCTTTCAGGGTCGATCAGCACGCTGACCCAGCCCTGGGCCGACAGCTGCTCGGCCATCAGCAGGCCGGCATTGGTCTTGCCCATGCCGCGCGGGCCAACCGCGACCGCCAGCAGGCCCGTGGTGGCGTACTCGGCCAGGTCGATCGGCGCGCCGCCGAGGTCCAGGTGCGCGGTCAGCATCTCTTCGCGCCGGATGACGGCGTGGGGGACCATAGGGTGGTTCATTGCCCGTCCTCCGGCTGCAGCAGCGTGTCGCGCAGGCAGAGCACCTGCTTGGGGTTCAGCGAGAACACCACGGCGAAGTCGTCGATGACCTGCTCCGTGATGGCGGCCAGCAGCCCCGAGCGGCGCGCCTGGGCGATCAGCTTGCGCTGGGCCGCCCAGCCGTGGCCGCCCGCAGGGGCTGCCGCCGTGAAGGTGCCGATCTGCGCATGCAGCTGGTCCATGCCGTACGGCGTGGCATCGGGGCCGAGGTCGCAGGCGAGCCGCTCGTTGAGCAGCGCGAGCAACTGCTGGGCCGGCATGAAGCCGTGCACCTTGCGGATCAGCGCGCGCTCGGCTTCGGTGAACTCGCGCGCAGGCGCCGACGGCGCGCGCGCGGCCAGGGCCGCGGGCGCCGTGGGCGGCGAGGCGCCGGGCTGGCCCAGCCCCAGGCGGCGCGCCTCGGGCCGGCGCTTGCAGGCGCCGCACAGCGCCAGCGAGGGGTCGTCGTCCTCCTCCGCACCGAGGATGCAGGTGCACAGGCGGCAGCGCAGGGACGCTTGCGCGGCGGCCGGCGGGACGACCCCGTCCTCACGCGGGTGCGGGTGCGCCTGCTTGGCCGACAACGCCCCGGGGTGCGCGCAGGGTGCGGACGGCGCCGATGAGGGCGTCTGTCTGCGCGTCGTGCAGTCGGGCCAGGGCGGGCGCTTGGCCGGCGCGTCGCGCGATGGAAGATCGAGAAGGGAAGATGGCATGGCGAGGCTCCTGTGTGTTTCCAGGCTATCGCCTCGCCTTGCGCCTTCAAGGGCGCATGCGGCCGGTTCCCGCGCGCCGGCCTCTTTCCCGATGCGGTGGGCGCTCCGCAGCCGCCCTCAGACCTGCAGGGCCGGGTTGAGCAGGTCGATGCCGGCGCCCTTGCACTTGATCCATGGACCGCAAGGATGGTCCTCGCCGTCCCACGCGCCCAGCGCCGCGAGCGCGTCCTGTCCGTGCCCGTAGCAATAGCGGCGCTCGTAGCCTTCCCAGGTGAGGCCGACCACAAGGCCGAAGGTGAAGTTGAAGCGACGGACGCCGCAGACCACGCCGCCGATCCGCCGCAACTGGCGGTAGCCCTGGTTCTGCAGCCAGGCGTCGAGCGCGCCAGCGTTCACGGCCCCGGCCTCGGCCGACCACCCCGCTCGGCACCTCTCACCTAGTCACGTTCGAACGAGAACGCCCCCGGCCGCGCCGCCCAGCGCGCTTTGGGATGGGCATCGAAGTCGGGATCGATCTGGCGGGCGAGCGCATCGACCTCGCGCTGCAGGCCACCGGTGTCAAGGCCGAGGACATGGGCGGCCGCACAGATGCCGCCGCCGAACTTGTCGAACAGGGCGGCGGCGACGGCCGGCGATTCGGCGCCCCGCTGCACGTCGGACGTGCGCCCCTCGGCCGCGCTGCGCACCTCGCGCCGGAGCTCGTCCAGCCATCGTTGCGCCTGCGCCTCTTCCTGCGTCGAGGCGTCCGGCCCACTGGTATCCGCCATCTTCATACCCCTTGTTTCACTGGAAAGATCATAGCCCTGGCCCCTGTCCGCGCTCGACGTCCCCCGGTGGCGGGCGGTTTGCAGGATGCCCTAAAAATATATATCCTATGCATATACCGAAATGACAAGGATCGTGCGATGCCCACCACCACCGGCCAGCAGCCGCTGAAGCTGAACTTCAAGGACGACACCCTCACGACGGTGTCGCGCGACGCGTTGAAGGCCATTGCCAGGAAACTGGGTTTCAACGAGACCCAGACGGTTCTCTACGCGCTCGCCAGGCTCAGGGACGAGGTGCTTGTCGAGCAGGACACGGAGAAGCTCCTGCCGCTCACCCGGACCCAGCACCAGGCGATCGCGAAGGCCGAGCCCAAGGGCAAAGGCAGGGTCATCGGTTCGCTGCTGTGAGCGCGACCTACTGGACACCCCGCCCGAAGCCCGGCGACATCGTCGAATGCCGCTTTCCCCAGCAAGTGGGCGTGCCGGGCCCCAAGGACCGGCCGGCCCTGGTGCTTCAGGTCGAGGAAGCGGCCGACGATCCCGCGGGTTCCGTCGTCGTGGTGGCGTACGCCACTTCGCAGAACACGACGGCGGTGTATCCGGGCGAGTTCGTGATCGATGCCAGCGCCAAGACAGGCCTGACCAAGGCCACCAAGTTCGACCTGGTCAACCACCACCGGCTGCCCTTCGATGATGCCTGGTTCGCGCCTGCGCCTGGCAAGACGCCGAAACATCCCCGGCGGGGCCGGCTCGACCTCCAGGACGCCGTGGTGAAGCGCAAACTGCAGTCGGCCATCCTGGAGGCCAGGAGTCAGCCCAAGGCCTTCTGAGGCCCGTCGCGACTCTCCGGACTTCGCCCGCCTGGGCGGGGCTCCAGCCGTTCACCGGATCGACGGGAACGACCCGGCCGCCATCCGGTGCTGCAGCGCGGCTTCGTAGATCGCGCCGCCCACGGCGGCGAGCGCCGTGAAGTCCTCGTCCGTCAGGCGCGTGCGCCGTTGCGACATCCAGCGCGCGAGCCCCACGACGGCCTCGTCGAGCGGCGGGTTGCGGTTGCGGACCGACAGGTCCTCGAAGACGGCGACGATGTCCTGCGCGGTCATGGCGGCCGCGTGGATCTTGGGCAGCGCCATCGTGGCATCCGCACCGTGGCTGCGGCGCGGGCGCCGGGGCATGCGCAGCACGTGGGCGATGTGACGGGCATACGTCGCGACCGCGCGCCAATAGCAGGCCATGGGGCCTTTGCGGCGGCGCCACGCGTTCTCGGCCTCGTCGTTGGCCTGGGCGCGCAGATCCATCAGGAGCCGCGCCAGCGCTGCACGCTCCGGGGCACCCAGCGCCTGCAGGCCCTGCGCGGCCGGCAAGCGCAGCAAGGGATTGAGATAGCCCATGGCGGTCACCTCCCCGGCGCGTCGGCGGCGCACGGCCCCGGTGGCCGGCGCACCGCGGTGCGCGGCGCTGCCGCCGTCGGCGGGCGGCGGTTCCCTGCAGGGGCTTTGGTGGAGCGAGACGGTATGGTCATGCGGCCAGTCTGGCCCCGGCATCGGCGCCATCAAGGGCGCACCCGCGCCCGCCCGAATGGCCCGCTGGCCCACCGCCTTCGGGGCTCCAACGGTCCGAAGGGTGCTGGTCCGGCCATGCCGCTGCTACGATCGGCACCGGGCCGAGCCCCCTGCTTTCCTCCCCGAGCAGGCCGCGCTCCGCCGCCACTGCGGAGCGTCTTGCCACCCCGGGCCGCATGCATTGCGCCCGGGGTGTTTCTTCCACGGCCCGGCCACCGCGCGGGCGCCGCGGACAAGATCACCTCCGCCGCGCGCGGCTGCCTCGCGAAGCCTCAGGCGTCCTTGAGCCGCCAGACGCCCCGCCCGGGCGACTCGAACCAATGCTCCGAGCGATTGAGCACCTGGCGCACCTTGGCCTGCCAATGCGGGTTCGCCTCGCAGCGGTTCGCCGCCGCGCCGCGCACGGCCTCGTAAAGCGTGGCCAGTTCCGCCTGCCCGCCCAACTGCATGAGGCACAGGTGGACGATGGCGCGCCACGTCGAGCGCAGCCGCTGGTGCGCCCCCGCCGCGAGTCCGCGCAGCACGCCGAACACCGTCGTCTCGCGGCGCCGCCACAGCAGGATGTATTCGTGCGTGATGCGCGGCAGCGCCATGCCGCGATAGGCGCGCGCATCGCTGCGCACGTTGTGCTGCGCCTTCAGCAGCACAGCCGCGAGCTCGTCCGAGGGCATGCGCGCGATGGCCTCGGCCTGGTAGGAGACATAGCGCCCGCCCTGCCGACGGTCCCCGATGATGGTGCCGTAGTGCCCCCCGGGACGCGCGGCGGCGCGCTGGTTGAGCAGCACGACCTGCAGCTTCTCGTGGAAGTCCTCGTCGTCGGCGCAGCGGCTCAGGTCGTCCGGATGCGCCTGCGTGCCCCAGACCTCGCCCGAATAGACGATCATGGGCCCATTTATAGTAGTACTCAATTTTTAGTACTTCTATCTAAACCACATCAGAAATAGCCATGGGGAAATACAACTTCAAAGTGGTCGAACCGAGATCCGCTGAACTGGAGAAAGCTGGGTTTGGTCGAGTCGCACGTCTCCCCTTCATCCTTGACTCTCGCCCTGGAATCCACAGGGACGGCTCTGAGTACCTTGTTGAACGGGGTCTGGGAACGTGGAACCCGTCGCGCCCAGGAGAAGTGGGAAATCGCCCATCTGAAAAAAGCATTCGGAACTACGCCAGTTGGCTTTGCAACTTCCTTGAGTGGTGCGAAACGCGGGGCGTTAACCCCATGAATGCCAACTATGTGGATCACATCAATGGTGACTACCAAACTGAGTTGGTTGCAGGCCTTTGGGGATCGACGGGACGACCATTGAGTCCCAAGACGGTAAATCGGTATGTCGACGTGGCTACGGACTTCGTTGAATGGATGGCTGCAAAAGGGAAGCGCCCGCCCGTTGTGGTTCCACTTGTCACCCGGTGACTATGCGAAGCATGAAAAAGAAAGCATCTTCGAAGTTTTCGGATGCAGCGAAAGACCAGATTCGAGCTAGCGCTGTTGCGCAAGGCGAGCGGCGTCGCGATGCGGTTGTGGTGAAGGTCACTGAGGCCATGCGAACTATCGAACAGGAAATCAAAGCGAACCAAGGCTTGTATCCTTCGAATGGTGGAGCATTGAATCTCAATGAGCTTGTGCGCCGGTCAGGTATTGGGCCAAAAACGCTCTTCGCAGCCAGCTACAAGGACACGTTTAAAAGTAGGGTCGTGGACCCTTGGCTACTGAACATAAAGGGGGTTGAGGCCGGTTCAAGGCGTGAGGCGAAGAGAGGGGCTGCTCAGCGAGTTTCGGAATGGCGAGAGTTGTACGGTGATTTACTGACGGCCTATCGCATCAGTGAGCTCGACTGGCAAGAGGCACGTCGTTTGCGCGCGGAGGCTGAAGAGAGAGTGCAGCAACTATTGGCCGAGAACGATGAGCTCCGACGGAAGATCAACCAGCTGAAAAAAGGGAATGTGGCTGAGTTTCCCCGGAGAGCCGTAAAGAACGAGTAATCGCGGGCCTGTCATAAACTTTGTGTGTGAGGCATAGCATGTCGACAAGGAGCATGAATGCCACGCAAGACGAAGACGAGCGCAGTAGCGCACAAGGCGGCGCAGCCGCAGTTCTCGGCCGCAGCGCTTGAACAATTGATTCCCGGACCGGTGACGCCGGCCGAGCTTGAGAACATCTTTCAGCAGTTCAAGAAGGCGGTGCTGGAGCGTGCGCTTGGCGCCGAGATGAGCCACCACTTGGGCTATGTGCCCGGCCAGGCCAAACCCGAAGGAACGCCGGCCAATCACCGCAATGGCAAGAGCGCCAAGACCGTTCTCACCGATGCCGGTGCACTGCACATAGACGTGCCCCGTGACCGCGAAGGCAGCTTCGAGCCGCAGATCGTCGGCAAGCACGAACTGTTGATTTCCACGCAAAGCTGACCCACCGGGGGTGCGGACGAAAACTTGGACTACTAGAAGGTAGTTCATGTATTCCTACGAAGACCGAATCCGAGCCGTTGAGC
>NZ_JBXAJH010000022.1:0-60090 GCF_058797075.1 Acidovorax sp. GW823-FHT02H02
GGGTAGGTAAAACACCTGGCTCAGTTTTAGGTCGGCATCACACCAAAAAGTGGCTCAGTTTTCGGTCGGCGTCAACATCGACCCACAGCGTGTCGCCGCGCTCGGGTGGGCATACCTTGGCGTAGAGCATCGAGCCCGCATTGGGGATCGCCTTGTCTTCGCCATCGGTGTGGAAGCGTTCGCCGACCCGCATCTGGCCCGCAGCGGTGCCGCCCTTTTCAACCGGCTTGGACGGATCTTCCTTGCTGGCATTCGAGATGACGAAGACTTCGGGATAGCCTTCCAAGTTGGCGCTCAGCGGCTGCATGACGTGCGTCGGACCCAAGCGGCGGGTGAAAGCGATATGCTGCTCCGGGGTCATATCCAACCCGCGGAAACGCAAAATGGAATGCTTGTGCCAGGCAGCAACGATTCCATTCAAATCAGCATCGCTCACCTGCATGGTCGGAGGAATGTCGCTGATGTCGGCACCGAAGCCGTTTTCAAATGGTGTGACTTTCATTATTTCGCTCTCCGTGAAGGGATGAAACGAATTCTGGAACGCGACTGCCCTTTAGTCGAACGTGTTTTTCTTGCACTTGGTGCAGCTTTTTCTTTCACGGGATACAGGGCGAACGTGCCTCGTTTGATCCGATGCATGGCAGACCCGTGAACGACAGGGTTCAAGAGCGCGGACAGCGAGGCCGTCCTGGCCGATGGGGCAGGCAAAAGGCGGGCCTGAACAAAGCCATACTGAGCCGGGGCTAGAACGAGTTACGGCGGCAACTGGAACACAAGATGACATGGGCAGGTGGCATCGTGCTGGCCGTGTCAGCGCATTACGCCAGCCCAGACATGCCCGCACTTTGGCCATGCCAGCCACGAAAACCGCCGCACTCAAGTGATCTTCCTGTGCCAAGCCTGTGGCCATGGCGACCACGTTTGTCTGCCTATGGAGAAGACGGCTCTGGCCGAGGTCGAAAGACATCCGCGCAACCAACCGCGGTGAAGCAGGAACTCGCCGAAGTGACTGTGCAGGAAGCTGTTTCTGCACAGCATGTTAGGACTCCGAGCGTTCAGGCAGGAAAGGAGCTCCGACCGTTGCTCCTGAATCCGCTACTCCGAGATGCACTGAGCATTCGGAAGCGCGTTTGCCCTGCTGGTAGATGGCGGTAGTAAAAGTGTTGGCATCAACGTGGCGTCCCAGCAGGGGCCAGCTCCTGCGTGTCGGCGGGAAGGGCAGACGTGCATTTCAAGCTGATGCTCATCTCTATAAGCGCCGCTTATAGTGCGCTCTCGATCCACTCGCCATTGCAACCCGCACTCTTCCCTGCGATTGCCGCCGCGGCGCCCATGCGGCAATTTCGATGCCGATCCAGGTCATGAAGATCAAGGCGCTGGCCGTGACCTCGCCCAGCGCCCGCGCTTCATGCCGCAGGTGCCCAAGTCCCACCGCGAGCCCTACTGCACGATGACAATGCCCAGCCTGTTGTTGGCCTGGGTCAGCCCCCTGACGCCTAACAAGGGTGTATAGGATGGAGCGCCCAATTTGTTTTGCGCCCTATCGAACAGTACTGCGGCCCGCTTGTCGTTGAGCTGCTTGGAGACAAAGAGAAAGCCATCCACATGGGCCGGGTGCGCATGGACGGCCGCAGCCCACTGCTGGGTTACGTCGTAGGGGTACTCTGCCGACAGGCTGTTGTTTCCGCCAATGCGTTTGAGGTGCTGTCCCGTAAGGTCGGCAAGTCTCAGCACGCCCTCATGGTTACCGGCAGCAAAAGTCACCAGATAGCGCGCTGCGATTTCTTCCTGCTGGATCCTAAACTGCCCCTTCTCGGGCAATTCATCGTGCAGCACCGACTCCGCGATGGCGGTGTCCAGTTGCAGGCCGCAGTAGCATGCCCCAAACCGCCTGTCCGGGTCGTCGAACCGGTTGGCTGCATGCTTTCCGAAATAAGGCTCCCCGGTATTGCGCCGGCCGATCCTTTTGAGCGAAGTCACGGCGATCTCTTTGATGCGCAACGGAAGGTCGGAGAAGTCGACAGATGGCGATGGAAGCGACACTGGGCTCATGCCTCTTCGGCAAACGCAGCGGCAATATCCTTGACCTTCGCAACCCGGCCGGCGGCAAGGGCCTGCAGCGGGGTTTCGCCTCCCAGCGATCCCTTGCGCGTGAGGAAGAACTGCAGCTTCGCGCCTCCCGGCAGGTCACCGAGCGCCTTGGTCACCGCCTCCAGGTGCCTGCGGTCATAGGCAGAATCCGCATAGAAGGTCGGGAAGTACCGCTCGGCTCTATGTGTCAGAGAGAAAATGCGGTGGTTCTTGGCGGCCTTGGATACGGCCTGCCGGGAGCTCCATCCCATCAACTCCTGGAATTCCACAGGCGTTACCAGCTGTCCCTTGCGGACCATGGTTTCAGTGCTGTCCAAAACCAAGGCAGCGCGCGTCTCATGCTCGCCAGACTGCTTTCCCGGCTCTTTGCTTCGCTCGGATGCTGCCGGGGTCTCGACTGCCGCTACCCGCAGGACCCGGACGGTGTTTTCCAGCTCCTGCAAAGCAATCTTCAGCTCCTTACGCAAGCTTGGCCCCAAGTGTTTGCTGCCGTCCACAGGCGAGGGGACGATGCGCAAAATGCCATCATTGAACTCGCGAAGACTGTCGACAAACGCCGGAATGTCGACCTTCTGCGTGGCACGCATACGGGCGGTAATGGACATGGCAACTCCTTTTCAGAGTTTCCAATCTAACGGAGTTAGACAACCATGTCAACCAAAACAACCATGTCGCCTGGATGATCGGATTTTTCTCCCTGGTTGCCAGCGTAGATCACGCTCATGCCTGCGAGGGCGGCACGCCATTCCCGAAAATGCTCTGCGAAGGTCTTGGGCGGTCAGCAGGCTGGACACTCCCATCGGCTCAAATCGCACCCATGGATCGAGAGCCAACGCTGGCCAGGAATAGCTACCGATAACACCGGCTGCTTATCACGCGCTATAACGCAACCCTTTTCGTTTAACTGCTGAGAACTCGCATCGATGTGCCCTTCGCGCAATTTACCCAGCAGCTCCGCGTTCGAGCCGAGGGTGAGCTCGGTCTCGAGGTCTGGCGTGCTGTGCCGTAGGGAGACGATGAGCTGCGGCACCAACTGGATGGTCAGCGAGTAGCGGGCCCCGATCTTGAACCAGCCCGTGCCGCTGCCCCCTGCCGCCCGGGTGGCGCGCAAGTCGCTGTCCATGCTGCGCAGCACCTCCCGGGCGACCTCCCCCAGCACATGGGCGGCCTCCGTGGACACGAGGTTGCGGCCCTGGTGGCGGAAAAGCGCGCAGCGCGCGCCTTCCTCGAGCAAGTGCAGCGCGTAGTGGACACTCACGGTCTGGTCTCAAGCTGCTCAGCCGTGCGGGCAAGGTTTCTGGACTCCATGAACGCCAGCAGCACGCGCAGCTTGCGGAAGCTCACTTCGTCGTCCGTCGATCTGAGCCAGTCTGGATGCGGCATGGTGCAAGGATAAGGCGGCGCGCTGCTCAGCGGTCCAACGGCAGGTGCAGCGACTCCTTCACCTCCTCCATCACCACCACGCTGCGCGACGCGGCCGTGACGGGCAAGCGCTTGAGGATGTTTCCCAGCAGGTGCCGGTACTCGCCCATGCCGCGCAGCCTAAACTTGACCAGGTAGTCATAGTCGCCGGAGACCAGATGGGCCTCCATGACCTCGGGCATCTGCGATAGCTCCCTCTTCACCTGGTCGAACACATCCCCGGACTTCGCGGACAGCTTGATCTCCACGAACACCAGCAGGGTCCTGCCCAGCGCCTCGGGCGACAGGCGCGCATGGTAGCCCTCGATGAGGCCCTCGCGCTCCATCCTCTTGACCCGCTCGGTGCAGGGCGATGCCGACAGTCCCACCTTCTCGGCCAGCTCCGTCATGGAAATGCGTCCCTGGCGCTGCAGGACATCAAGGATGGCAAGGTCGATCCGGTCGGTCTGGAACATTGTCTGTCGATCCCCACAAAGCAACTTTAAAACAGTGGATTAAATTGCCGATGATATCGATAACGGTGAAATCTGCTGCACATTCTTTTCTAGAATTTGCTGATCCACCGTCAACCATCGAACACTCCATGAAAGTCATTGTTACAGGCAGCGGCATCGTCGGAACCGCCACTGCGTACTATCTGGCCAAGGCCGGCGCCGAGGTCACCGTCATTGACCGCCAGCCCGGCCCGGCTCTGGAGACCAGCTTCGCCAATGCCGGCCAAGTCTCGCCCGGCTACTCGACGCCCTGGGCTGCGCCGGGCATTCCACTCAAGGCGCTCAAATGGATGGTGCAGAAGCATGCGCCGCTCGCGGTGCGCGCCGACGGCAGCCTGTGGCAGCTGATGTGGATCGCGCAGATGCTGCGCAACTGCACCCCGCAGCGCTACGCGGTGAACAAGGAACGCATGATGCGCATTGCCGAATACAGCCGCGACTGCCTGCGCGCGCTGCGCAGCGACACCGGCATCCAGTACGAGCAGCGCACCGGCGGCACGCTGCAGCTGTTTCGCAGCCAGGCGCAGATCGACACGGCGCAGCGCGACATCGCGGTCCTTGAGGAGTGCGGCGTCGCGTACGAGCTGCTGGACCGGCAATCCCTGCCGCGCGCCGAGCCCGCGCTGGCCCATGCGCAGGACCGGCTCACCGGCGGCCTGCGCCTTCCCGGGGACGAGACCGGCGACTGCCAGCTGTTCGCCACCGAGCTGGCGCGCATGGCGCGCGGCCTGGGGGTAAGGTTCCTGTTCGGCCAGGACATCGAACGCATCGAAGCGCATGCCGGCCGGGTCCAGGGCATCCGCGCCGGCGGCCGGCTGCTCCAGGCGGATTCCTATGTGATGGCACTGGGCAGCTTCTCGCGCGGCATGCTGCGGCCGCTGGACCTCGAGCTTCCGGTCTATCCGGTCAAGGGCTACTCGCTCACCATCCCGCTAGTGGACGCTTCGCGCGCACCCCAGTCGACCGTGCTGGACGAGACCTACAAGATCGCGATCACGCGCTTCGACAACCGCATCCGCGTGGGCGGAATGGCCGAACTGGCGGGCTTCGACATGCGGCTCGATCCCCGGCGGCGGGCGACGCTCGAGATGGTGGTCAGCGATCTGTTCCCGGGCGGCGACCTGCAGCGCGCTGCGTTCTGGACCGGCCTGCGCCCGATGACGCCCGACGGCACGCCGATTATCGGTGCCACCCGCTATGCCAACCTGTTCCTAAACACGGGCCACGGCACGCTCGGCTGGACGATGGCCTGCGGCAGCGGCCGCGTCGTCGCCGACCTGGTCACCGGGCGCCGGCCGGAAATCGATACTGCGGGCCTGGGCGTGGACCGTTACGCCGCTTCGGGACGCCGTGCGTCATCCGCACCCGCCCCTATGGCGGCATGAGCCGGCCCAGCTCGGCGCGCATCGACCTGGATGCGCTGCGCCACAACTACGCCACCGCGCGCAAGCTGCATGGCCGCAAGGTGCTCGCGGTCCTCAAGGCCGACGCCTACGGCCATGGGGCCGTGCGCTGCGCCCTGGCGCTTGCCGGCATGGCGGATGGATTCGCCGTCGCGTTCCTGTCAGAGGCAATGGAGCTGCGCGCCGCGGGCGTCACCGCACCGATCCTGCTGCTCGAAGGAGCATTCGACGGGGAAGAGCTGAAGGTCGCGGCACGGCACGCGCTGGCAGTGGTGGTGCACCACGAATCACAGCTGCGCATGCTGGAGAGCGCACGTGGCCTGGCAGGCACGCTGGATGTCTGGCTCAAGATGGATTCGGGCATGGGGCGCGCCGGCATGGCCCCTGAAGCGATGCGCGCTGGCTTTGCGCGCCTGCAGGCCTGCCCGGCAGTGGCCGAGGTCGTGCTCATGAGCCACTTCGCGCGCGCGGACGAACCGGGCATGTCCACCACTGCCAAGCAACTCGCTGCGTTTCAGGCAGCCTGCGGGGGGCTTGATGCGCGCGCCAGCCTGGCGAATTCTGCTGGCATCCTGGCCTGGCCAGAGGCCTGCCGCAGCTGGGGCCGGGCCGGCATCATGCTGTACGGCGCCGACCCGCTGCCGCCGACGTACCGGCAGGCGCCGCTGCAGCCGGTGATGACGCTGCAAAGCCAGGTCTTCGCCGAGCGACTGCTGCCGCCGGGCGCGCCGCTGGGCTATGGCGGCGGCTTCGTTGCCGAGCGACCCACACGCGTCGGCCTGGTCGCGCTCGGCTATGCCGACGGCTATCCGCGCAGCGCGCCCGCGGACACCCCGGTGGCCATCGAAGGGCACGCCGCACGACTGATCGGGCGCGTGTCGATGGACATGCTCACAGTGGACCTCACGGATCTTCCCGCGTGCGGCATCGGCAGCAAGGTCGAGCTGTGGGGCAGGACCATCGATGTGAACCAGGTGGCGGCCGGCGCCGGAACCATTGCCTACGAGCTGCTGTGCAATGTGAAGCGCGTACCGCGCGTCTACGAAGGCGCCGATGCTGTGCCTGAGGCATCCAATCCCGGCCCATGCTTCGAGGAACTCCACCTGTGAACAGCATCCTGCTCGCGGCGGGATATTGCCGCCGCGCAGGGAAATTCACCGTTTCTCCAGGACGGCTTCGCCGTCCGCGCTCCTGACCCTGCTGTGAACGACAGGGTTTGCTGCGCATTAGATCAAAACGATGCGCGAAACGGGTGCCGACATGCTCACGAAATACAAGGAAACCTCCAGAGGTGGCCTGGCCTTGAATATCGTCGAGTGTTGAGGCGGCGCATCCCGATTGCAGTGCTCAGTCCGGCGCCCATCCGCGTGGGGCCTCGGTGCCTGCCTTTGGCAAAATCCAGTGCTTGCGCCAACACGGCGCAGGCGTGCCGGAAAACAGCCCTTGATTTCACCATGACAAAACGCGACGTCACTTACCGAATGCTCGAGGCCTTCCGCGCAGCGATGCTCCACAACGGCATTGGCGCCGGTGCCGAGGCACTGGGCATATCGCAGCCGGCAATGAGCCGGCTGATTGCTGACCTGCAGAAATCGGTCGGTTTTCTGCTTTTTACCAAGCGGGGACGCTCCATCCAGCCAACGGAGGAAGCCCATGCACTCATGGCCAAGGTGCAGCAAGCATTTCTGGGATTGGAGCAGATCGTCGATTTCTCCGACCAACTGCGCAAACAGAAGCTCGACCATCTCTCCATCTCCGCGGTGCCTTCGATCGGCCACTCGATCATGCCTGGCGTGGTGCGGCAACTCCGGCAGCAATTCCCGGATGTTCTGGTGACGCTGCGCGTCACGTCGTACGTGGATGTCGCGCGGCACGTCAAGAACCGGCAGGCCGACATTGGCTTGACGGCCGACGCCTTGTCCCTGGGCGAGCTGGCGACCATTGCCGAATTTTCTTCGGAATGCGTCTGCATCGGCACTTCGCAATGGCTCGATGCAAAGGCGCAATATGTCGATGTATCGGAGCTGGCGGGCAAGCCCTTCGTCGGCCCCTCGGGGACGTTCCAGACCCGGCTCAATGCCTGGCTCAATGCCAACGGCGTGCAGGTGGATGCGATGGTCGAAGCCTCGCTGTTCCAATCAATCAGCGATCTGTGCCTCGAAGGGCTGGGCATTGCCGTGGTCGATCCCATGACCGGCGCGAAACACCGAAGGCATGGAGGTATCGTTTTGCCGCTGCGCCCCCCCATTGCCTACACGGTCTATGCGACGGCCATGGGGGATGCCCGGCTGTCCGCGCCGGCGCGGGAGCTCATTCGACTGCTGGCTGCAGCAAGCCGCGAATCCATCACATAAGCGGATGGATAGATGTTCTAGCGTCCATGGATAACAAAGCGATATGTCCATACGATGAAACCTCGAACGTTTATTCAACGGAGGTTTCATGCGGTCTCAATTCGCTTTTCGGTCAGAGATAGTGGGCGTCATTGGTGCGGGATTACTGTGCATGGCGACTGCGGCAAAGGCCGAATGGCCGGAAAAGCCGATTCGATTGGTCGTCAATGCGGGTGCCGGCGGCGCAGCGGACGGGACGGCGCGCATCCTGGCCGAGGCGTTGGGCAAGAGACTGGGTCAGCCGATCGTCATCGAGAACAAACCGGGAGCGTCGGGTGTCATCGGCCTCGATGCCGTGGCCAAGGCGGCGCCGGATGGCTACACCATCGGCAATGCCAATCTGGCGACCTACACCGTGACAGCCTTGACCGCCAGATCCCTGCCCTACAAACCCGCCCGGGACTTCACGCCGATCGCCCGGCAATGGACGCAGCCAAACCTGCTGGGCGTGAACAAGGATTTTTCCGCCAGGAGCGTGGAAGAACTGGCCGCTCATGCCAAATCGCATCCCGGCGAGGTTTTCTATGGCTCCACCGGCAGCGGCACGGCCTTGCATGTCCTGGGCGCCCTGTTTGGCAATCTCTCGGGCGCGCAGCTGACCCATGTTCCATACAAGACCGCGCCCGCGGCGGAATTGGATCTGGCGTCGGGCCAGATCCAGATGATGTTCAGCAACTTCACCTCCATGGAGCCGCAGGTGCGTGCCGGGCGCATCAGGGCGCTGGCCATCACGGGACCGGTGCGCTCGGCGCTGCTGCCCAACGTGCCCACCATTCGCGAGGCGGGCTATCCCGATCTCGAGATGGAAACCTGGGGCGGCATCGTCGGGCCGGCCAACATGCCGCAAGCCATCGTCGACAAGCTCCATCGCGAAATCAATGCCGTGCTGGCGGACCCCGAAGTCATCAGGAGGCATGAAGCCCTCGGTGCCAAGGTCGCGCCTGGTTCGATTGCCGAATACAAGCGCATGCTGGAAAACGACAGCGCGCGTTGGGGCGAAGTCGTCAAGCGCAACAAGATCACGCTGGATTGACGGCCGCATCTTCCCGGGCACCGTGCAGCCAGGCAGTGCGTGCAGCCGCTGTCGCCCGAACCCATCCAAAGCATCCTTATGTCTTCAAATGAAATCATTGTCGTGGGGGGCGGCCTGGTCGGCGCCGCCATCGCCTACGGCGCCGCCCGGTGCGGCCGCTCGGTGACGCTGCTGGACCAGGCAGACGTGGCCCATCGGGCGTCGCGCGGCAACTTCGGCCTCGTCTGGCTGCAAAGCAAGGGCGCGGGCTTTGCGCGCTATGCACGCTGGAGCCGGGATGCGGTCGATCACTTTGGGCCGCTAGCCAGGGAGTTGTACGAACGCACCGGCATTGATGTCGACCTGCAGCAAAACGGTGGCTTCTGGCTGGGATTCAGCGAAAAGGAGATGGCCGAGCGGCAGGCGCTGCTGGCGGACATCAACGCTGCCGACGGCCGCACACCGTTCGAGATGCTCGACCACAACGAACTCAAGGCGCGCCTTCCGGCCATCGGTCCGTCCGTCGTGGGCGGCAGCTGGTGCGCGCTGGATGGCCATGTGAACCCGCTCAAGCTGCTGCATGCGCTGCACGCCGGGTTGAAGCTCCACGGCGGGCGCATCTGCAACGGCGTCGATGTGCGCGAGGTGCGCTCGCTCGGCTTCGACAAAGGCTTTGTCGCCACTGGCGCGGACGGCGAGAAATGGGCCGCGGACAAAGTCGTTCTGGCTGCCGGCTTGAACAACGACACGCTGGCCCCGCAGCTGGGCATGCATGCTCCCGTGATCGCCAATCGCGGGCAGGTGCTCATCACCGAGCGGCTGCAGAAATTCCTTCCCTATCCCACCAACAAGGCGCGCCAGACCGCCGAAGGCACGGTCCAACTCGGCTTTTCTGTGGAAAACGTGGGGCGGGACGATGGCACCACGGTATCGGCCGTCGAGTGGATTGCCAAGCGCGCAGTGGCGACGTTCCCGATTCTCGGCTCGGCCAAGCTGGTGCGGGCCTGGGGGGCGCTGCGGGTGATGACACCGGACGGCTCCCCGATCTACCAGGAATCCGAGAAAACACCCGGAGCCTTCGTGGCAACCAGCCACAGCGGCGTTTCCCTGGCCGGCTCGCATGCCTTTGAAATCGGTTCCTGGGTCGCCGGCGTCACTGCCGCGCCCGACGGCATCGAACAGTTTGCCGGCGAAAGATTCTTGGATCCCAACAGGAAATTCAGCAATGCACACTAAATCCGCAGCCCCCTGCACTTCTCTTTTTGTCCAGTCAGCCGATGCAGACGCGCAGAAGGTGCAGATCCACTTTGAAGGCCAGCCATTGAATGTGCCTGCCGGCATCAGCGTGGCCTCGGCGCTGCTGATGTCGGGCGTGCGCAGCTTTCGTTCGACCCCGGTGTCGGGTGCGTCGCGCGCGCCCTACTGCATGATGGGCGTGTGCTTCGAGTGCCTGGTCGCCATCGATGGCCGTCCTGGTCGCCAGTCGTGCCTTGTCGCCGTCAAGGACGGAATGGTTATCCAGCGCCAGGAAGGTGCCTCGGAACTCGTCATTCAGCGCGCAGAGGATTGACCATGGAAAACATCGTGCAAACGTTTGACTTGGTGGTCATCGGCGCCGGCCCCGCCGGCCTTAGTGCGGCGATCGAAGCCCGCCGCCTGGGCCTGACCGTCGCGGTACTGGATGAACAGCAGCGCGTCGGCGGGCAGATCTACCGCGCGATCCAGGACTCGACGCAGCGCCGGCGCCAGGTCCTCGGTCCGGACTATGCGGCAGGCGCGCTGCTTGCCGAGACCTTTGCTGCCTGCGGTGCGCAGCATGTGGCGGGGGCCGCGGTCTGGAATGTCGACCGGGACAAAACCGTTTCCTATCTCCAGGACGGGCGCAGCAAAACTGTACGCGGCCGCAGCCTGGTGCTCGCCAGTGGCGCGATGGAGCGGCCTTTTCCGGTTCCTGGCTGGACGCTGCCGGGGGTGATGGGCGCGGGCGCGGCGCAGATCCTCTACAAGACCTCCGGAGCCGTTCCAGGCGAACCGGTGGTTCTCGCAGGCTGCGGTCCGCTGCTGCTGCTGCTGGCGCAGCAATATCTGGAGGCGGGAGTGCGCATCAAGGCGCTGATCCACACCACGGCAACGGCGGACTACCTGCGCGCTGCTCCCCATCTTCCAGGCGCATTGCGTGGCTGGAAGGACCTTGCCAAGGGTGCAGCAATGCTCAGGAAAATCCGTGCGCATGGGGTCGAAACCTACGCCGGTGCGAGCGCCTTTTCCATCGAAGGTCAGGATCGGGCCCAAGCCATCTCGTTCACCCATGGCGGGCGGCAAAAGCGCATAGAGACCTCGCTGGTTCTGTTGCACCAGGGGGTGGTGCCCAACACACAGCTGAGCTGGTCGCTCAGAGCCGAACATCGTTGGGACGAGCAGCAATTGTGCTGGGTGCCCGTGACCGACACGGCGGGCCAGATCGAGGACACCAGCATCTACATCGCCGGCGACAGCCGCGGCATCGTCGGCGCCAAAGCCTCTGCCGCTCAAGGGCGGCTCGCAGCGTTGGACATTGCTCGCCGACTGGACAAGGTCGCGCCTGGCGCGCTTGACGCGACACGGGAAGACATGGCCAGGGAGCTGAACAAGAGCACGCAGATACGCCCTTTCCTGGACAGTCTTTACCGGCCGCTCGATGCGCACCGCATTCCTGTGGACGACCAGGTCACGGTCTGCCGCTGCGAAGAAGTCACGGCTGGGCAGATCAAACGCTACGTCGAGGTGGGCTGCATCGGCCCCAATCAGACAAAGGCCTTTGGCCGCTGCGGCATGGGGCCATGCCAGGGCCGGCTCTGCGGCCTCACGGTCACGGAAATCATTGCCAGCGAACGCCGGCTGAGCCCAGCCGAGGTCGGCTATTACCGCATCCGTCCGCCTTTGAAGCCCATCACGCTGAGCGAGCTCGCGGGCAGCGAGTGAAGGCAGTATCCCTCTTTCAATAAACCAACCATGGAGTTTCTTATGGAAATCAAACGCATCGCCACCGATACACGCCGCTCGCGTGCGGTCGTCTACAACGGTATGGTCTTTGTCGGCGGGCAGACCGCCGATGACCGGAGCCAGGACATCCGCGGACAGACCCTCCAGACCTTGGCAAAGATAGAAAAGTTTCTGGCCGACGCAGGCACGGACAAGAGCCGCCTGCTGACGGCTCAGATCTGGATCAAGGATCTGGAGCGGGACTTTGCGGGCATGAACGAAATCTGGGATGCCTGGACCGCGCCGGGCGCTGCGCCCACGCGTGCCACGGCCCAGTGCGATCTGGGCGCGAAGGACATTCTGGTGGAGATCATCGTGACCGCTGCGGTCAATTGACGGTACGCATATGGGTGAACTCGCCGCGAGCGAACTACTCACCCCGAGGTAACGGGGCCTACGGCCCCGGCATTTCAAGGAATGGATGGCAAACGTGCGTCGTATCTGGAGGCAAAGATGCGTTTGAGCAGCTTGCAGGCCATCGACTGTCTGCTGGTATTGGCGTCTGACGCGGCAGAACCTTAGTCTGCAGAGGAATGCTCACGAAGCTCGCTTCTATGCGTTTCCTTAGGATTAGAAGTCCACGTCATAGCCCCGCCCTCGGGCTGCCTTCACTGCCATTCCACTGCCTTATGCAATGCCATCGGCGCGTCCTTCGGCAGCGACACGGCTTGGCCACTTCTGACTAGCTCTCCTTCGCCTGACGAACTTCGAGCGGCAGCTTCTCCCGGAGACCTCTGATGATTCGTCTGGCCCGCTGTTTTGGGCTTCCTGGCGCTCCGCCTTGGCCTTGTCATGCATGGCGCTGGTCTTGAGGCCAATGCCTGCTTAGACCGCCCCTATCGAACGCTTTGCCTCGGTCATTGCCCAACCTGCCGTCTGCGGTCATGCCGCGTACCTCGCCCAGCTGGATTGGGCGCCGGCCACGGTTTCAGCGGCCCGGCCCGACCCGGCCCCGCCCCAGGGCAAGTTTCGCATCGTCGCACTGGTCGTTGGGTAGTTCCAAGTTGGCTCTTCTTATTTCTTGTAGATGTCGTCAGCCGTCAATGGCTTGACCTGGATGCTGCCCCTCGCGCTCCAAATGGAAGACGACTCGGCTCGGCTGGCGTTCACGCAATTTGGCGTGGCGGCCAGCTCGCCGGGATTCGACCTGCATTTCGCCAGGACTTCGGTGCGTTCGGCCTCGTGGGCCTTGTACCAATCGACGGTTTGAACGACTTCGGCCGGCTTGTTCTCTTTGCACCCGGATACCATCGACAACGTGCCTGCTACAACCAGCAAAACGGTAAGTTTTTTCACTTATAAATCTCCTATTGTGGGCAGTGGCGTGCTGTCTATCGTCATCAGGTGATAGTGGCAAAGTCGCACTAGGATTCACAAGTCCACCCCATAGTCCTGGCCTCGGGCTGCCCTCACCGCCAGCCCTGCGGCCTTGCGCAATGCCATCGGCGCGTCTTTCGGCAACGAAACGGCTCGCCCACTCCTGACCAGCTCCTCCTTGGTCTGACAAAATGATTGGGCTTTCCAGCACTCGGATAGTTGTTTATAAGATAATGCTACATTATCTTAAGCATAAAAATAGGTGATGAAAATCGCACACGCCATCAGTTCGGACCAGGCGGGTGAGGTAACTAGTTTAACAATCGCGAGGAAATGCGTTTGACATCTTTTGAGATATCTTGGCTAACCTACTGATCTGTTTCGGTATTCTTTCGTCAGCGGATTGCATCCAGGCAATTCGTTGGACAGACTAAGAATGCATTCCACTACCCATAAGGTGTCGTTGCTCACCACGACATAAATGGTCCACTAAGGCAGGTGGATTCAAAAGTGAATTGCATGCCGCACTATGCCAGCCGATAAGTCCCTTTGCCCCGCTCGCGCACAGCCTCGGCGGCAACCAACCTCCTCATCGCCAAGCCGACGGAACCCAGAGGGATTCCCGCCCCTTGGGCAATGCTCCCCTGGGTCAACGTCACCCAACTGCGGCGGTCCAATACCTTTTTCAGGTGCGCCAGGACCTTTTCGTCGTTTGAACTCAAGCGTTGAGGCTGGCTTGCCGTTTCCTTCGTCCGCTTTCGCAGCGGTTTGGTCTTGAGCGACTGCCGGCGCGGCGCGGGCTTGACGACCACGTCTTCCGCCTCGTCAAGGCTTTCCGCGCCTTGACGAACACGAGAGTGCCTTCCACGGTCTAGCAACGCAACAATGACTGGCGTCTCGGGCTGCATCGCTTCCGCCGCCGCCCCGTACATTGTTTTGAGTTGCTCTTCGATGCTTTGCAACTCATGTGCCATGCGAGCCACGGCGCGCAGTTGGGCATAGGCGCGGTCGGCGTCGGCACTAAAAGGTTCGCTGGCAACGATACCGACCACACGGCCAGCGTTGGACTGGACTTCCTGCGCGAATGCCTGTCGGGCTGTGTGCAAGCCCTCCCCAGCCTTTTGCAGGGCCAACAGGGTCGAGGGAGAAATGGACATGTGAGCTCCTGAAAAGGTATCTTGGCTTGGCATGCTGCTCGATGCTGTTGCCGTGAAAGATTGAGTTTATTGGAGAGCCCACAAGTACGCTGCACGGGAACTGTCAGAACACTGCTCCTAGAATCCGGATCGCCTGCCTGAATTCATCCGGCAGCGAATTTCGACCCACAAACCCAACAAGATCCACCATGGCAACTGCAAAGAAGACATCCACCCCCGCCAAGAAGACTACGAAAGTGGCTCCCGCCGCCAAGAAGGTCGCGCCTGTTGCCACCAAACCAGCTGCGGTCGCCATCAAGCCCATCAAGACGGTTTTCAACAAGACCACGCTGATCGCCCATCTGGTTGAGCAATCTGGTGTGGAGCCCAAGGCAGCCAAGGCAGTTTTCGCGGCATTGGAAACCGCCATCCTCGGTTCGGTGCACAAAAAGGGATCGGGTGAGTTCACCCTGCCAGGTCTGATGAAGATCGGCTTGCAGCAGGTGCCTGCCAAGAAGAAGCGTTTTGGCAAGGACCCCTTCACGGGTGAAGAGCGCTGGTTCCCCGCCAAACCGGCGTCGGTGAAGATCAAGACGCGCGCGCTGAAGAAGCTCAAGGACGCAACGCTCTGATTCAGCAATCAGGCGGGCAGGCTCACGAACCGCGCCCGCCTGACTGCGCCGCCACCGGCTATGCCCCGGGGGATAGTTACTAAACTTGGAAGGTGGACGTCCTGCTTAATCTGAGATTAGGCCCAAGCTTATTTCTTGTCAGAAGGCTGTGCAAGGCGCAAACCATTCGGTTCGAGCCTCGCATAAGCAGTCGCAATGGCTGCAGGCGTCATCTCTCTGTTTTCGGGTGCATTTGACCAACAGTTGGCGCTCGCCCGTGCGACGTGACCATCTGCATGGTGCCAGGCCAGAAGCCACGCATCATCGTCTGACCATTCTTGCAGCAACCCAAATGATTCACTTCGTTGGGCGGCCCACCCTCCTCCCGGCTCCTATGATCAGGCGCCGTTGGGCTCCAGGTCTATGGAGAACAGCAGCTCCTGCATCCGTCGGCGCTCCTCAGGAGTAGGCCATGCGGCATCTCCTGGCGCAGCCTCCAATTTGAACCGCCCCTCTCGGTCGAAGCGGACAAACCCATAGGTCTCGTTGACCACAGCACCCGGCACCCCATCGGCCCGAAGCCGTACATACCAGTCCGCCAGGCGCAGAGTTTGATCCGCCAACATCGGTGCCAAGGCCTGCCCCCTGGCAAGCGCCACATACAGCGCATGCGGCAAGGCGTGCACTTCGCCCGCCTCGTCGAGCAGGAACACATAGGACGCGTGTTCACCATCCGAGTCGCACATTCCGCGGCCGGAGCCATCCACGGTGGTGTAGACGGGGGCAAAGCCACTGCCCGGCTGGCGGAAGTTCGTGGTTTGTCCCTGATACACGCGTGCAGCAACCCACTGAACGTCGCCGGCATAGGCGTAGGCGCGCAAATCGAATTTCATGGACTGCAGTCCCTCCGTATTCGCAATGACGCGTTCGCCCGGAGGCACGAGGGCCTGTGCTACATAGGCTCCCGTCAGGATCTCCTGCCAGACCCGGCGCGTGAGTTTGTCACCTCGGTACGCGGCGCGGCTACCGAAGCCCGCCGCGGGTTTGAAGAACAGGCTACGACGAGCCGCCCACAGCCGGTCACCATGTGCCTCATCGACCACTTCGGTGCGCGGCACGTTCGCCAGCAGCACCTGCCTGTCGTCGTCAGCAACGCCCAGCTCCCGCAGCGCACCATCGTCACTGAACAAGGCCAGTCGCCGCTTGTCGGCGTATAGCGCGTGCGCCGTCGGATGGGGCGTGAGAACCGCTGCCTGTTCCAGCCAAGCCTGTCGCAGCACGGCGTTGGCAGGCAGATCCAGATAAAAATCTGTGACACGGTTGTAAACCACGTCGATGGCGAGTTCGCCGTGCCAGAGCCTGCCGTGACGGCACGCCAGCTCGGAGGGATCGACAATGATGGCCTGCAGTCCATGGCGCTCAAACAGCTGCCGGAACAGCAGGAACTCTGGATACAGGTATTGCTGCTGCGGCGCTTCGTCCACGATAGCGATCGAGACCAACGGCCGTGAGTGACCGGCCAGCCGCCACTCACGGCGGAACATGTCCACCAGCCGCTGCTCGAACGTTGTGACGGCGCCGCGGCTTGGCACCATTGCCTGCACAGCCTGACAGCAGCTGCGCTGAGCACGGGCCAGCACCGCATTCAGCATCGCACCACCAGCGTTCGTGTTGATTTCGATCAAACCGAGACGGTCTTGGTCCAGATGGAAGTCATAGCCGAAGAACACGCCCTGGGCGCCACCCGCACCGTCACGCGCAATGGCGGGGGCACCCGCCAAGACCTGCTCCCGGTAGGCTGGGAGTCCCACCACTGCCTCGATGGCTTGCACAACGCGGGCCATGCGTTCGAGAGGAGGCCGCGCCACGAAGACCGGCTGCGCAGCAAAAAGGTAGGGGCATCGGTCGCGCACTAGCTGCGACAAGCTCGGAGAGCCCAACTCAGCATCGAGCGCAGCCGCCAGCGCCGCAGGATCCAGGCTCAGACAGAAGCAGTCGCGGTTGAGCCGCTCAAAGGAAGTCAACTCGCAGTTTGGTGTGTTGTGCATTGAGAAAGGGGTCAGAGCAGTTGGTGAAACAAGTAAAGCGCCTCCTTTTAGAGCCTGTCCCACGCCCCGCGTCGGCGCCAGGGGGCAGCATGATTTTCTCTGCCCTGAGCACGTATTTCTGGTGCACATCAAGGAAGCGCTCATGGCTCATGCATCAAGCCCCACAGTGGGTCGGATGGGTTGTGAATCCGTTCCCGAAGCACGCTGCCTTCGAAGTTCAAACTGTTTGACCAGTGCGTAAAGCGCCGGAATCACAGCCAGCGTGAGCACGGTCGAAGAAATCATGCCACCGACCATCGGCGCGGCAATGCGACTCATCACTTCCGAGCCGGTGCCGGTCCCCCACATGATGGGCAGCAGGCCCGCCATGATGGCAACGACCGTCATCATTTTGGGACGAACACGCTCTACGGCGCCCTCCATGACGGCCTCGTAAAGTTCACCTACTCCTGGCTCTTTCCCTTCAGAGCGGCGTTTTGCCTTGATCTCTTCCCAGGCGTGGTCCAAGTAGATCAGCATGACGACCCCGGTTTCAGCGGCCACACCAGCCAGGGCAATGAAGCCCACAGCAACTGCGACGGAGAGGTTGTAACCAAGCCACCACATCAGCCAGACGCCGCCAACCAACGCGAACGGCACCGACAGCATGACGATCAAAGTCTCCGTCAGTCGCCTGAAGTTCAGGTAAAGCAGCAGGAAAATGAGCAACAGCGTTACTGGCACAACGAGTTTCATTTTCTCGATGGCACGCTCCATAGACTCAAACTGACCGCTCCATGTGGCGTAGTAGCCGGGCGGGAACTTGACCTGGTCGTTCACTGCTTTGCGCGCCTCGGCGACGTAGCCACCGATGTCACGCTCACGGATGTCCACAAAAATGTAGGCAGATAGCAACGCATTTTCGGTACGGATGCCAGGGGCGCCCTTGGCCACCTCCACGCGGGCAACCTGGCCCAGCGGAATCATGGCTCCATCCATGGTCGGCACCAGCACTTCGCGGGCGATCTGCTGCGGGTCAGACCGCAATTCGCGTGGGTAGCGAACCGTAACGCCAAAACGCTCTCGCCCTTCCACCGTGGTGGTCACCATGTCACCGCCGAGCGCCGTACCAATGACCTCCTGCAGATCACCCACCGCCAGACCGTAGCGTGCCAGTTGGGCGCGGTCGGGCTCGATGTTCAGGTAGAAGCCGCCTGTGATCCGCTCCGCGAATGCCGAGGTGGTGCCGGGCACGGATTTCACTACGGTCTCGATCTCCCGCGCCAGGCGTTCCATTTCGATCAAGTCCTTGCCGAAGACTTTGATACCAATGGGTGTGCGGATACCGGTGGACAGCATGTCGATGCGCGCCTTGATGGGCATGGTCCAGGCATTGGAGACGCCAGGAAACTGCAGCGCCTTGTCCATCTCGGCGATCAATTTGTCGATGGTCATGCCAGATCGCCACGCTGACTCCGGCTTGAGGTTGATGACCGTCTCGAACATCTCGGTCGGTGCTGGGTCGGTGGCCGTGTTGGCCCGTCCTGCCTTACCGTAGACCGATTCAACCTCTGGAAAACTCTTGATGATCTTGTTTTGCGTCTGAAGCAACTCGGCGGCCTTGGTGATCGACATGCCCGGCAGCGAAGCAGGCATGTAGAGCAAAGTGCCTTCATTGAGCGTCGGCATGAACTCGGACCCCAGCTTGCTGGCCGGATAGAACGACACCCCAAGCACGACCAGGGCAATGGCAATGGTCACCTTCTTCCAGCGCATCACGCCAGCGATGATGGGTCGGTAGACCCAGATCAGGAACCGGTTCACCGGGTTACGGGACTCCGGCATGATGCGTCCGCGAATGAAAATCATCATGAGCACCGGCACCAGCGTCACCGACAACAGCGCCGCTCCTGCCATAGAAAACGTCTTGGTGAACGCCAGCGGTGAGAACATGCGCCCCTCCTGTGATTCGAGCGTGAACACGGGCAGAAACGACACGGTGATGATCAGTAGCGAGAAGAACAGTGCCGGGCCAACCTCCTTGCACGCGGCGATCATGGCCTCGACCCGCTGCTTGCTGTTGTGCTCGGGTGGGAGCCGCTCCAGGTGTTTATGGGCGTTCTCGATCATGACGATGGCCGCATCCACCATGGCACCGATCGCAATGGCGATACCACCCAGACTCATCAGGTTGGAATTCATGCCCAGCAAGCGCATCGCGATGAATGAGATCAGCACCCCTACGGGCAACATCAAGATAGCCACGAGGGCTGAACGGATGTGCATGAGAAAGACCATGCAGACCAAGGCAACGATCAGGCTCTCCTCAATCAGCGTTCGCTTGAGCGTATCGATGGCCCGATGAATCAGGTCAGATCGGTCGTAAACAGCCTGGATGCTGACGCCCTGCGGCAGCCCTGCCGAAACTTCGGTAATTTTCTCCTTCAGGTTATGGATGACTTCCAGGGCGTTTTGGCCATAGCGGGCCATGGCGATGCCCGAGACCACCTCCCCGTCCCCGTTGAGTTCGGTCAGGCCGCGCCGTTCATCGGCAGCGAGTTCAACGCGAGCGATGTCTCGAATCAATACTGGTGTGCCTTTTTCGGCCTTGACGACCAGGTTCTCAATGTCCGCCGCGCCGCGCAGATAGCCCTTTCCGCGCACCATGTACTCTGTCTCGGCCATCTCCACCACACGGCCGCCGACGTCACGATTGGAGTCGCGCACGACCTGTGACACCTTGGCCAAAGGAATGCCGTAGGCCCGCAGCTTCACCGGGTCGACGGTGATCTGGTAGGTCTGGACAAAGCCACCGACGGATGCCACCTCAGCGACGCCATGCGCCTTGGTCAGCTGGTAGCGCAGGTACCAATCCTGCAAAGTTCTCAACTCGGCCAGCGTCCGGTCCTTGGCGATCAAAGCGTACTGGTAGACCCAACCCACACCGGTGGCATCAGGGCCAATTTGCGGCGTGACCCCCTTGGGCATTCGACTGGATGCGAAATTGAGGTATTCCAGCACGCGCGAACGCGCCCAATAGATGTCTGTGTCATCCTCAAAGATGATGTAGACGAAGGACGCTCCAAAGAAGGAAAAGCCGCGCACCACCTTGGACTTGGGTACTGACAGCATGGCGGTGGTCAAGGGATAGGTGACCTGATCCTCGACCACCTGGGGCGCTTGTCCAGGGTATTCGGTGTAGACGATGACCTGAACGTCGGACAAGTCCGGCAGCGCGTCCAGAGGCGTTCGCAACACAGCGAACACCCCTGCGACAATGACAAACAGCGTGGCAAGCAGCACCAGGAAGCTGTTTCTTCCTGACCAGTCAATGATCTTCGCGAGCATGTAGTTCCCTGAAGATCAGTTATGGCCGGCGTGCGAAGGGGCCGCCGCTTTGCCCACGGGTTTCACGGAAGTGACCACCCATTCACCCTGTCCACGCTCAACGAACTCGAAGGCGACCGACGCGCCCGGCTGCAAACCTGCCAGCAGACTGTTGTTGGCAAGCTTGAACTCCATGGACATCGCAGGCCATTGAAGGGAGGGTATGGGGCCATGGGCAAGGGTCACCGTGCCGGCCTTCGCATCAGACTCCTCCACCCTGCCCTCACCTTGGTGCCCGACGGAGGCAGCGGGCTTGCTCGCATCAGGGGTGCCTTGTGCTTCCGACTTAGCTCCATGTGAGGAGTGCCCAAAGCCGCCCACGGCCGCCTGGAGGTTGCTTTCTGCATCGATCAGGAAATTGGCAGCGATGACCACCTGCTCACCCTCGCGAACGCCCTCGGTGACTTCAATGCGGTCGTCGCTGCGCGCGCCCACTTTGACATCGCGGGGTTCGAATCGACCTTCCTTGAGCTGCACCAGGACGATCTGGCGCGTGCCGCTGTCGATCACGGCCGAAGTCGGCACCGTCAAAACCAACCCCTTGCTGGCGGTCGGGAGTTCCACCTGGGCAAACATCCCCGGCTTGAGCAAGCCCCCCGGGTTCGACAAGTCAACGCGCACCTGTACCGTTCGGGTTTCAGGGCTCAGGGTCGGGTAAACATAGCTGACTGTCCCCTGGAACACCTTGTCGGGGTAGGCATTGATCTGCACCTGGGCCTTGCCGCCCGACTTGACCAGCCCGATGTCTTGCTCGAAGACATCCGCGATGACCCAGACCGAGGACAGGTTGGCGACCTGGTAGAGCATTTCGCCCGGCATGAAGCGCATACCCTGCACTGCCTTTTTTTCGGTGATGATGCCTGCCACCGGTGAACGGAATGTCAGCGTGCGGCGTGCGTCGCCGGATTTGGCCAAGACCTTGACCTGCTCGTCCGAAATGTCCCAGTTGCGAAGCCGCGACAGGCTGGAGTCGGCCAGCTCACGCATGCCACGCTGCGACTCAACAGAGGCATCCTTCAAGGCGTCGATACCCTGTGCCGCGATGGCGTATTCGCGCTGAGCAGACACCAGTTCGGGGCTATAGACCTCAAAGAGTGGCTGCCCCTTGCTCACCGCCTGTCCGGTAACGTTGGCATGCAGACGCTCGACATAGCCCTCGAACTTGGCAGCAATGGTGAAGGTCTGGCGCTCGTCTGGTTCGATGCGTCCGGCGGCACGCACCACCTTGTCCAGAGCGCGCAGACTCACCGCTTCGGTGCGAACGCCGAGTTTCTGAACCTTTTCGGTGCTGATCCGAATTTGATTGGAATTGGTCTCTGCTTCTTCCTGCTCTCCCTCGTAGACCGCGATGTAGTCCATCCCCATCGGGTCTTTTTTCGGTGTGGGAGATGTGTCGGGCAGCCCCATCGGATTACGATAGAAAAGTACCTTGCGCTCCTTCGTGGCAGGAACGGCAGAAGCGCCCTGCGCCGAAGTCTGATCACCACTGCGGGCTTCAGATGCGCGCTGCCCCATCCAATAGCCGCCGCCCGCAGCCAAGCCAGCTGCAACGATGGCAATGAGTGCGCCTGCCTTGAGACCTGTTGTCATTGTTCTTCTCCCACGATGGTTTCAATGTCTGCAAGCCGCTTCTGTGCGTCCACTGCGGCTTTGATCTGATTCAGTTTGGTCTGACGAATCTGGCGCTGCGCATCGAGCAAGGTCGCAAAATCCACCTTGCCCGTCTGGTATCCGGCCAGCGCCGAACGAAAGGTCAACTCCGATTGCGGCAAGAGACTTTCCGTGGTTAACGCCAGAGAACGCCGGGCAGACTCAAAACCTGCCACGTTGGCGTAAAGGTCTGCCAGGACTTGGTTCATGACGACTTCCTGGCGTGAGCGCGCAGCGGCCAACATGGCCTCGGACTCCCGCTCCTGGGCGCGCCGCGAATCTTGCTGCAGGGGAATATTCATCTCGACCATCACCTCCCACTCTTTGATCGACCCTCGGTACTGAATCGGCGAGATACCGACGTTGAAGTCGGGATAGCGGTTCTTGTAGGTCAACTCGCGGTTCTTCTCGGCAGCCCTGATCTGGGACTCTTCCGTGCGCAGCAGCGGATTGTTCATCCGGGCGCGCACCTCCAAGGTCGCGAAGCTGACTTGCTCCAGCGACGGCAAGGCACGAATCTGCTCGGGTGCAGCCAAAGCCTCCGAGCTCGGACGCCCCACGAGCGCATTCAACCTGGACTGGAGTTGGCGGCGCTCAGCGTCCAGTGCAATCAGTTCGTTGCGCATGATGGACTGCTCCACTTGCGCACGGATCACGTCCTGTTGCGCAGCAAGCCCGCCTGCATAGCGGACCTGAGCGACTTTTTCCAGCCGCGCCATCAGGTCGAGAATTTCCCGCGACAAGCGTTCGTTCTGGTCCAGGTAATAGAGCTCGGCGTAAGTCGTCTTGATCTTGCCAGCCAGTTCAACCCAGGCGCCCGCTGCACGGCTTCGCGCAGCTTCGGCTTGTGACTCGGCCACCTCACGCTTCAGACCGCGTTTGCCCATCCAGGGCAAATCCTGCATCAGCACGTAGCTGGTACTTCCCACGCGCCCTGGCAATAGCGTGGGTTTTTGTTCCCCCATGCGCGTGATGTCACGCAATTCGGTGCGGAGTTTGGGGTCCGGCAAGGCGCCTGCTGGCGCGACGCGTTCCGCCGCCGCATCCGCATCAAAACGCATGCTGGCAATTTCGGGGTTTCGCTCCCTGGCCGCTTGCAGCAATCCCTCGACACTCGATCCCAGCTTGACCTCCTGGGCCCGAACCATCGGGCTCAAGGCGAGAGCGACCAGCACCACACCCAACGACAGGCGAAACCTATTCGGCATCAGGACCTCCCTTGGCGGCACGCAAGGCAACATTCAACTGGTCAACCACTTCGGCCCAGTCCGCATCCTCCAGAAGCTCTTCGCGCAACAGAGTCGCCTGAGCAGGCGTCCAGAATGGCGCATCGGCCAGCAGCACATCGGGCGGCAGTGGAGCGTGCTCCTCCAAGAACTCCCTAATGCCTGCCGCGTCCATGCGCAGGCCGAGTTGGGCAAATAGTTCAGAGAAGCGATGAAATGACTTTTCCATAGCGGTGGTCCCTATTGTTTAAATACAAAAATTCTGAAGACGTGGCCGGTGGACGCTCACGAAAACGTCAAGCTCAACACCAATACGACCACTCCCGACGCCATCGCGCCCAGGTAGCCGAAAACAACCGATTTACCGACCTGCGCTCCACCCGTCGTCCAGGCGATGCCGACCTTGGCCACCATGTTTGCCAGCGTCGCGAGACCGAGCGCCGTGACGGTGGCGACCGTGGACAATCCCCCGGCACCGTGCAGCCGAGCGAGCGAGATCAAGATCGCATCCACGTCCGCCAGGCCAGAAACCGCCGACAGCACGTAGAGGCCACTGGTGTCCAGCCATTGCTTTGCCGCGGGCACCAGGACGCTCATGACAGCGAGCAGCACACCAAAGCCAAGCGCGGTACCCAGGTCGAATGGCGCCATCGCGCCGACAGCGCCCTCCCCCACGACCGTGCGGTCCAACTTGCGCCACCGCCATAGCGCCATACACAGCAGCACCACGCCAGTGACCACCAGAGCGCTGCCGAAGGTGGACAACAGCGTCGGCCGGATGACGCCCAGCAGAACGACCATGCGAAAGAACATGACACCACAAGCGGCCAGAGTGCCGGCTACCGCGGCGCCGGCCAGCGAAGGCTGCTCGCGTGCATAGCGAGCCAAAGCCAATGTGGCGGCCGTGGAAGAGGCCAGCCCTCCCAGGATCCCGGTCCACAGCACCCCCCTTTGCGCGCCCGTGATCCGCATGGCGAAGTGCCCCGTCAGCGACAGGCCCGCAATCAAAATGACTGCCCACCACAGCTGGTATGGATTGAGCGCGGCGTAGGGCCCCAGGCCGGTATTGGGCAGGTAGGGGAGGATGACCATGGACAAAACCAGCAGCTGAAGCGATGCCGTCAGCTCGCGGTGATCGATCAAGCGCAGCCAACCGTGCAAGGTCGGCTTGAGGTCGAGCAACACAGCGCCAATCACCGCAGCCGACAAAGCCAGGGTGATGTTGCCGTGCGCCGCAAAGGCACCCAGGACCAAAGTCAGTAGCATCGCCACAGGGGTTGTGGCACTCAGGTTGCCCGACAGTTCGGCATTTCGGACGTAGGACACTGTCAGCAGCAGAGCGAGTCCGAGCAGCGCACCCAGCAAAGGCCAGGCGCCGAAATCTGGCTGCAGATGTCCAAGCACACCACCGAGCAGTCCGGTCAGTGCAAAGGTACGCAGGCCTGCAACACGCCCACCCTCCGGCAATTCGCGGTCGTGCCAGCCGCGTTCCAGGCCAATCACCAGACCAACAGCAAGCGCGGCGACCAGCCCCCGGACGTCAGATGGCAGTTCATAGCTGGTCATCGGACCTCTCCGTTGTCGTACTCTGCAGCCGGCTGCAGCAGCTTGCGCGTGCCACGCACCACGACCGCATCACAGGTATAACGCGAGTCGACATTGAACAGCGCCACCTCTTCGGTCCAATCCACGTTCAGCATAAATTCCTCACGCAGCATTGAACTCTCGGTCACTGAATTTCAGGTTGTTTTACTTCGGAACGGCATCCGCCTACCTTGTGTGAATGCACGTTATGCATTTTCCGAGCCCAAGGCTGACTAAAAGATGTTTCAAGAATTACATTTCTGTCAGACTGTTCATGGGACGAGGCATATTTGCCGCCGATGAACGTTGGCGCGTTTGAAGGCCCCTTGGGCCTGCTCCACGGTGTTACAGAATTACCAGTCAAGACCGCAAAACCGGTGCCCGCAGGTCCCTTGTCTCGCCACTTTCCCCTTTGGGTCCAACGCGGTCTCTTCAAGGGCGAACTCCACGTCGATTTGGGATAGACGCTCAAAAAGCGCCATGTTTTGGTGGTTCTCTGCACGCTCGAACAAGAGGACCTCAATCGGGCGCCACATTGCCACCCAGCCAATAATCAACAAGCCTTCGCTAGTTGCAACAAGCACTTTGCTGTTGCCAGGATTAACCAATATGGCTCGTGCCAGCAGCGTCGCCGTCAGAACGGCGAGTCCCGTGAACAGAAAGCGCATGCCCTGTCGCATCCTTCGGCGATACCGGCGCCTGCACTGCGCATGCTGCGCCTGAAAGTGCGCATGGATCGCTCGCGCAATCTCCACCTCGTACTCTCTGATCGGCGCCGGGACGTGAACCACAAGCCGAAGCGGTTCATCTGGACCATACTCACCTGCACAATCGACGATATAGTTTTCAACGGCACGGCTCAGTGTTTTCTCATGGAACGGTGAAGGGTCCAGAGAATCGTAAAGCTGCATGATTCGTTGAATTCGGATGTCGATGACCGTCATTTGGACATATGCCAAGGTTGGCTCTGGCTTGTTCTACATTTTGTGTACCCTGCGGACGGGTGTAGGCGACGGACCTCACTCAAGGCGTTACGCTGATACCGTTGGGGACCTTGCCGACAGGAACGGTCTTCGTTACCTTGCGGTCTTTCACGTCAAGCACGGAAACCGAATTGGCGTACATGTTGGTAACGTAGGCGTACCGGCCTTCGCGGTCAACAGTCACGCCATGGGCACCGGCGCCAGTCACGACTGTCTTTGCGACCTTGAAACGCTCAAGGTCAATCAGGCTGACGGTGCTGCCCGGTTTCTTGCGCGTACCCTGGTTGGCCACCACCAGCGTGCGCGAGTCAGGCGTGGCGTACAGCTGGATCGGCACCGTTCCTACTGCAACCTTGCGAATCACCTTGCGCGTTCCTGGGTCGATCACGGCAATGGCGTTTTCGCCCGACAACGAGGCAAAGGCCAAACGACCGTCTGGCGTGAAGCCAGTCTGGGCCGGCCCCTTGCCAACCGGCACCTGCGCAACCTCCTTCTGACTGGCGGTGTCGATGACAGATACCGTGCCACCCTTGAGATTGGCGACGTAGACCTCCTTGCCATCCGGGCTGAACCGAAGACCATGGGGAAACTGGCCGACCGGAATCGTCGCCACGTGGCTCCGCGCCGCTGTGTCGATCACGGTGACCGTGTTGTCGCCGCCATTGGTGACATAGGCAAGGCGGCCGTCTGGTGACACCACCACATGGGCCGGGTGCATACCCACCGGCACCTTGGCGACGACCGCGTTGGTCGCGGTGTCGATGGCCCAGATCGCGCCCGGTTTTCCCATCGCATCGTGGTCGCCTTGGGCCATGCCCTTGTGCGCAGAAACGTCGGCTGCATGGTCAGGCTCGCCGTTGTTGGTCACCCATACGAGCTTGCCGTCGGGCGACACTTGCACGTTGTGGGGCATCTTGCCGACGTGCACGTTCGTCAGCGTTTTCAACGATGCCGCATCGAGGACGCTGACCGTGTCAGCGCCTTCATTGGCCACATACACTTGGTCGGCGGCCAAAGTGGTTCCGGACCAAGTCAGCAGGCCGATCTGGACCGCTGTCAAAAGCCAGTTGATTTTTCTTCTCATCATGATCAATCCTTGTTGAGAAACGGCCCTTAGATCAGGGCTATGTCCACTTTGTGGGTCCTGTATTACCGTCACCGTTTTTGTCCATCATGTCCAGGACGCATAAAAACTAGCCAGGACGTTGAAACATCAAACGAAACGCTTGCTCGATCGCAGCGTCGCGGCCTTCGCGAAGTCGTCCCAGCGCATGAGTAACTTGTCCTGCAGCTTCACGCTCACGCTCGATCAACGGGTGATGCGGCGCAAGCGGTTGTCGGGTCCTGGCGAGGGGTTCGGCCAACACACTGACCCCTTTCATCCACGGATTAAATGTTTCTGAAAACAAATACCTACTGCTGCGCATTGGATGGAGCCACTTAAGCACTTCGGCTGTCCAGGGCGTGGAGAACGCTTGTGCCCAGGGACTGACAAATGCCCGGTAAAGCGCCTCATTGAATGTCGAGACCTGTTTCACCCGCTCAAAGGCTTCTTGCGGGTAATCCGTTTTCAAGTCTTCAACCTGACGGGATTCAAAGCGAATGCTGTAGGAGGGCTTATGGCAGTCCAGGCTCCCGGACGGGTTGTCGATCTTCATCTCATAGAGGCCCGGTGCCAGCGCCTCAATCTCAGCCAGGCTCTCCAGGATCGCCCGGTGCTCCAGACGAGCCACCCCAGCAGAGACAAAAATGCCGAGATGGCCGACATGCGGGTTCGTGAGGTAAACGATGCGCTGCCCTGCCCGCTTGAGATCATCGGTGTCACTATAGACAGCGGGGATCCACCCAAGCGCCTGGTGCGGTGGCGTGATGTTGTCGCCGTAAGAGGCAAAGATGACGATTGGATTCCTGATCCGCCTCAGGTCAGCAGTGCAACCCTGGCAAATCTGGAAAAGGCCCTGCTCAAGTTGGTTACCAATGAACAGGTTCTCAACGATCGCGAGGATCTCTTCTCGGCTCAGGAAATAAAACCCGGTCCACCAGCGTTCGAACTCCAGAAAGCGCCCCTGCTCACTGTCAACGTTGGTGAAGAGTTGGGCGTACTTCTCCCAAATCGCCTTTTCGGGCTTGAGGCTCTCAAAATTCTGCGCCAGCCAGGCCCCGTCGAAGCGGCCATTGCCCAGGTCGGCCGTCAGATGCGCCAGCCAGCTGCCGCCAAGGAAACCTCCGGAAAGACGCATCGGATTGACACCGGACTCGCCGGCCCAATACGACAAAGGCGAGCCATTGAGCACGACCGGCCCGACCAGACCGGTGCAGTCTGCGGACAGCAGTGTCACCGCCCACCCGGCCTGGCAGTTTCCATAAAGCACAGGAGGCTTGCCAGGATGGCGTAGTGCGACCTCTTCGACGAAACGTCGCAGCACATGCAACACGTCTGCCAGGGTCTGCCCCAGAGTTGGCTCCGGAAAGAAGATGACGAAGTAAACCGGATGGCCTTCGCGCATGGCCATCCCGACTTCGGAGTCGCGCTTGAAGCCGCCAATTCCGGGGCCGTGGCCCGCGCGTGGATCGACGATGATGACCGGCGGTTTGTCAGAGTCGACGCAGTCGTCCCAGCAATGCCCGTCGATTTCCGTGATGCGCAGCAGTGCATAGTTGACGGGCCGTTCGAAGCTGCGCGCGTCCAGCAGCGTTTCATATTTGAAGTCCAGAAGCGGCGGCAACCCGGCTCGCTCGTGATCCAGCATGTTGTTCGCGCGCTGGCGAAGCGTGTCCCAGAACAGCACCGAGCGTTCGAAGAAGTCCCGCTGGTAGTCGAAAAAGTCCTGCGTCGAAGGTGCTTCGGCTGCTCTTTTCATGCCACTGGACGCATCCTGTGCCGCAGGCTTGACCAACTCCCCCGCATGATCCAAGGCGGTCTGTTGTAGATCCTCTGCCTCGCGTTGCGTCCTTTGCACCGCTGGTTTTTTGCCCCCCGCCGTGGCGCTTTGAGAGGTACGAGGTTTTTGTGGCGACGTGGGGGGTTTCATCATTCCTCCGAACTACGGTGTCATCTTTTGCCGCGCCGCAGACGCAGCGCGTTGAAAATCACCGACGCCGAACTGAGGCTCATCGCCAGTGCCGCGATCAGCGGGGACAACAACCACCCAGTAAACGGGTACAACACACCTGCCGCAATCGGCACCCCAATGCCGTTGTAAACGAATGCGAACAGCAGGTTCTGGCGCATGTTTCGGACCGTGTCAGTGGAGATGTCACGCGCCGCAGTGATGCCGCGCAAGTCGCCTTTGACCAGTGTGACCTGACCGCTGTTCATGGCCACATCGGTCCCCGTGCCCATGGCCACGCCGACATCGGCCTTGGCCAATGCAGGCGCATCGTTGATGCCATCGCCGGCCATGGCGACAATGCGACCCTCTTTCTGCAGCCGTTCCACAAGCGCCAGCTTGTCGGCGGGCTTGACTTCGCCATGCACCTCGTCGATGCCAAGTTTTGCACCCACGGCCTTGGCGGTGGTCAGGCCATCGCCAGTGGCCATCACGATGCGCAAGCCACTGGCGTGCAAAGTTCTGATGGCTTCCAGCGTGGTGGCCTTGATGGGATCGGTCACGGCCAAGATGCCAGCCAGTTGCCTGTCCACGGCCAGATGCATCACGCTGGCGCCTTCACTGCGCAGGCGCTCGCCATCCATCTTGAGCGCATCAGTGGCCACGCCCTCCTGCTGCATCAATGCGGTGTTTCCCAGCACCAGGTGCCTGCCATCGACGATGCCTCGCACACCGATCCCGCTGCCTGACTCGAAATCAACGGGTTTGACCAGCTCCAGGCCTTTAGCACGCGCAGCGCTGACGATAGCCTCTGCCAAAGGGTGTTCGCTGCCTTGGTCCAAACTGGCAGCAAGGCGCAGAACTTCGTCCGCTGTATATCCTGGGGCGGCTACTGCGGTGTCGAAAGCGGGCTTACCTTCTGTCAAAGTTCCTGTTTTGTCCACAATCAGCGTGTCCACCTCGCGCATTTTTTCGATGGCACCCGCATCGCGGAACAACACTCCCTGTGTCGCAGCCCGCCCTGTGGCCACCATCACCGACATGGGCGTGGCCAGCCCCAGTGCACAAGGGCACGCGATGATCAGCACGGCCACGGCGTTGATCAAGCCAAACACCCAGCTGGGTTCCGGACCAAACAGGCCCCAGACAAAGAAGGTGGTAATGGCGATGAGCACCACCACGACCACGAATTTTCCTGCGACCACGTCCGCCATGCGCTGCATGGGCGCCTTCGAGCGCTGGGCATTGGCCACCATCTGGACAATCTGCGACAGCATGGTGGCCGCACCGACCTTCTCGGAGCGCATCACCAAGGCGCCACTGGTGTTCATCGTGGCACCAATGACATTGTCACCAATGCGTTTGGTCACCGGCACAGGTTCACCGGTCAGCATGGATTCATCGACGGCGCTGCTGCCCTCGGTCACAACGCCATCGACCGGCACTTTCTCGCCGGGGCGAATGCGCAGCAGGTCTCCGACGTGAACATGGTTCAGCGGTACGTCTTCTTCGCTGCCGTCCGCATGGATGCGGCGTGCCGTCTTGGGTGCCAAACCGAGCAGCGCCTTGATCGCCGCAGAGGTTTGCGAACGGGCCTTCAACTCGATGATCTGGCCCAACATGGTCAGCGAGATGATGACCACGGTTGCCTCGTAGTACACAGCCACACGCCCCATGGAGACAAACGAATCCGGGAACACGCCCGGTGCCAGGGTGGCTACCAGGCTGTAGAGAAAGGCCGCGCCCGTACCCAGACCAATCAAGGTCCACATGTTGGGACTGCGAAGGATGAGGGACTGCCATCCGCGTGCGAAGAAGGGCCAGCCAGTCCATAACACGACAGGGAGCGACAGCGCCAGTTCAACCCAGGTTTGCACTTTCATGTCAAACCATCCGAGGCGATGGCCGAACATGGCAAGAACGGTGACGATGACCGTGAAGGGCAGTGTCCACCAGAAGCGACGCTGAAAATCCTTTAACTCATGGTTGTCTTCCTCGCCCAGGGGAATGATGGGCTCCAGTGTCATGCCGCACTTGGGACAGGTGCCGGGATGATCCTGGCGCACCTCCGGGTGCATGGGGCAGGTGTAGATGGTTCCGGCAGGCTCTGGCGCAGTGTCCGCGGGGGCTACAGATACAAGGTATTGCAACGGGTTCGCCGCGAACTTGCTTTGGCACTTGGCACTACAGAAATAGTAGGGCCGCCCTGCGTGCGTCCATTGGTGTTCAGACTGCTCCGTGATGTTCATGCCGCACACCGGATCCTTCAGATCCGTTGGAGGGGCAGGCTCGGCAGGGGGGGGACTGCCGTGATGGTGGTGTGCATGCATGTCCATTGCTTATTCCTTGTCGTTGTTGGGCCGCCGGGGCGTCTGCGCAGGGTTGTTATGCCCACCATGGCCGCTATGGCCGCCGTGGCCGCCGTGGCCGTGCATCAGGTGCATCAGCGGGCAGGCGAGGAGCAGCAAGTAGGGCCAATAACCCAGAACATGGCCCCAGTGCTCTCGCAGCAGGTAAAAACCGGCGATCAAGGCAGCCGTTGCCAGCGCCATGCCGGCTGGGCGGCGCCAGAACGATGGTGGACGGGAGCCGTTGTCAGGTTGGTTCATGGAGTCAACCTTTCAAAGTTGCCAGCGAAAGGTACGAGCAGCGGATTCGCCCGGCCGGTCGATCCGCAGTTCAATCGCACCTGGGCGCGGCGCCGGCACATCGAACACCAGCGAGCCTTCGCGGTGGTGACCGCCCGGTGGCGCGCCCAGCCAGCCTGTGGGCTTAAACGTGCGCCCGTCGTCGGTCGTCAAGGTGGCGCTTTGGATCAGGTCATCGCTCAGGTCGGCACTGTGCGTGTCCAGCACAACAGCGAATTCCCACGGGCTGCCCGGCAATCCGAGAGACTTCGCAGTCACCTTGACCGTCACCCCCTGCTCACTGGACGACCGCTCGGCGGTGGCAGCCGGGTTTGTTTGGGCCCGTGCAACCCATGACACCGTGGCCATCAACAGGCCCGCCAAGGCCATGGATGCCACGAACCCCATGCGCCGGCCCGTCACGCCGTCATTTTTATTCACCATGATGCACTCCTTGAGTAAAAGATCATTGCCCATGTTAGTCAGCGGCAACCGCAGCCACCCGTACCTATGTAAAAGTCCGGTTCATCCTTGCCACCTGCTTAGCCCTCGGCTGCGCCTCGCCCGATGCGCGGGATAAATCGGGGTGTGGACCGGGCATACGCGTCGTACTTCACACCGAACTGCTTGCGCATTTCGTTTTCTTCCGTGATGGCGAGCCGCCCGTACATCACCAGCAAGACCGGGAACATCAGCAGGGTCAGCAGCGTCGGCCACTGCAAGAGAAAGCCCAGCAGAATCAACACGAAGGCCACGTACTGCGGATGCCGGATGCGGGCGTAAGGCCCGGTGGTCGCCAGCGAATGCTGTCGCTGTGCGTGATACAGAACATGCCACGCGCTCGACAGCAGGTAAAAGCCATATCCCAGAAAGACATAGCTGGCCAGATGCAGGACACCGAAATGGGGATCACCTGTTTCGCCCAGCAAGGTGGACCACAGGTGACCGGTATCGTGGGTCAGCAGGTCAAGACCAGGAAACCGCGTCGCCAGCCATCCAGACATCAGGTAGATGGTCAGCGGAAAGCCGTACATCTCGACAAACAAGGCGACGACGAAAGCAGAAAAGGCGCCAAAAGTGCGCCAGTCGCGCGCAGTGGCAGGCTTGAAGAAGCTGAAGGCAAACAGGATGAAAACGGCCGAGTTAAGGGCCACCAAAAACCAAAGGCCATACGCGGTTTCACTGTGATTCATGACCGATCTCCCTGGTTCGTCTGGGTTGGCTGGCCTGGCTCTTCTGCCTCGATCCGTGGCTGCTCGGAACCACGGTGATGACCATGATCACCATGGCCGCGGTGCATGAACAGATGCATCAAGGGGCAGGCCAGGATCAGCAGAAACGGCAAGGCGCCGAAGACATGTGCCCGGTGCTCGGTCAGCAGAAAAAATGCCGCGACCGCGCCCAGCACCAGCAGGCCAATGCCATAGCGCGTGCGCCACAGGCTCTTGGGTTCATGCGCGTGGTTGGGTATCTGCTGGTTCATGGTGGGCTCCTGCGCCGTTGGTTATTCAGACCGTTACCGCGTACCGCAGCATCCATCCTGCTTCGGCGTGATCTATCCAGCATCTCCTGGGTTGGAACTGGAAGGTCGGCAAGAGCCGGTCGGCCCGTGCACTCACTTGGCGCCGGCGTCTCCGGGCGTTGGCGGCATGCGCTGCATCATCATGTCCATCATGTTCTGCATCATGTCCATGCGCATTTCCATCATTTGATGACGCTGGGGCAGATCCGCCGATCCGGCGCCAGGGGTACCCATTCCCTGCATTCCTTGCATGCCCCCCATGGACTTCATGCTTTTCATCATGTCCATACCCTCTTGCATGGCCTTCGTATGCTCGGCCATCAGGGCTTGTCGCTCAGCAGGTGTTTTGGCCGCCGCCATCTTGGCGCGCAGCGCCTGCATGGTGTCCATCTGCTGCTGCATTTTTTGTTGCATCTGCGGCATTGAAGACATGCCCATGGGCATGCCGGCCTGGGGTGTTGCCTGCGGGGCTTGCACTTCGGCCTGTTGCGCCGAAGCAGCAAACGCCATGCCGGAGACTGCCACCGCCAGAAGGGTTGGGATCCACTTGGACATATCTATTTCCTTTCACGACCAGAAACCGGCAGGATTGCCAGAGCAGGTATGAAGGTCATCGACAACCATGTGGTTTGTATCGGCGCCCTCACGCCATGCAGTCACTGTAGGAGCCGACCATGGTCGGCAAGATGACCCAAAGATGACAAAAAAGTCAGGATCCGCGTTTCGACCGTTGATTCAATTGGCGGTTGGCCTCGTCGTGTTGGGACTGGATGTCTCGCGACCACCGGGACTTGATCCAGGACAGCACCGCCACGATGTCGGCATCGCTGAGCGAGTCGCCAAAGGCCGGCATGTTGGTGGCGTAGTCCGTCAAGCCAGCTGCCTTGACAACGCCCTCTTTGGTGATGCGAATCAACACGTCGTCAGGATGGTGCCAGGTGTGTCCGCTCTCGTCATGGGGCGGCGCGGGCAAGCGCCCGTCCGTGCCCGGCTCTCGCCAGTTAGCCTGCCCTTCAAGATTCACGCCGTGACAACTGGCGCACCGCGCCTGATAGATCTGCCCACCCTGCTTGAGCACCACAGCGTCATCAGGGCGAAGCACTCCTGGTGCGTTTGCGCCGAAGAGATCAGCCGATCGCCACCAAAAGAGGGCTGCGGCCATCCCCGCCAAGGCAAGGCCGGCCGCAGCAAGACGGACAGACTGGGACCGCCGGATCACTTGGTGGGCTGGATATCCGTCACCACCATCTGGCCGCTTTCGCTCATGACCATGAACTGGATCTTGGCCCCGATAGCAGTCTTGTCCAGCAAGGCTTTGTCCTTGACCACGAACACCATGGTCATGCCGGGCATTTCCATGTGCTTGATTTCGCCGTGCTTGATGGTGATCTTGCCCGCGTCCTTGTCGATTTTCCGGACTTCGCCATCGGTCATGCCGGGGGCTGCCGCCATGCCCATTTTTCCGTGGTCCATGTTCATCTGCGCGAACACAGGATTGCCAGCCAGGGCCGTGATGGCCAGTGCGGTTGCGCTCAGAAATAATCGCAGTTTCATCGTGACTCCATGTGCAATTGGGTTGAGGTCATGCTGGATCAAAGTTCGGTTACTTGGCGGCGACCTTGACCTGGCCCTTCATGCCTGCTTCGAAGTGACCCACGTGCAGACACGCGAAATCAACGGTACCAGCTTTGCTGAACTGCCAGATCACCTCTCCTTGTTTGCCGGGGGCCAGTGAAATCTTGTTGGGTTCATCGTGCTCCATTTCGGGGAACTTCTTCATCACTTCGTAGTGCTCCAGCAGTTCTTGCGGCGTACCCAGACTGAACTCGTGTTTGACGCTGTCGGTGTTTTTCAGGACGAAGCGGATCGTTTCGCCTTGCTTGACGCGGATGTCCGAGGGCTTGAACCGCATGCCATTGCTCATGTCAACATGGATGGTGCGACTGACTTTTGAGGCCACACCAGGCTTGCCAATCGGGGACTCGTGGTGCCCGCCGTCATGTTTTCCGGCGGCGGTGGCCGCCGTGCTGGCCAGCAAAACGCCGGAGAAAAAAAGCGCAGAGCGAAGGGACAGGATGGATCGTGCGAGTTTCATGGGGATGTTTTCAATGTTGGGTTGGAAAAAGGTTGAGCACCCTTGTTACGGGTGTTGCAGGTTCAGTGAGACATGCCTTTTGCGGAGGGTTTTACCGCCTTGGCGGTGGCCGACGTCGCATCGCTGCTGGCTGCAGGGCGCGGTGTCGGCGGGAGCGCGCCGTTCCATTCGTATGCCACGGTGCCTTCGGGGAACTTGTACGGTCCCGGGTCTTTGTAGTCACCGGGTTTCTGGTCTTTGCGCACCTTGAAGACCGTGAACATGCCGCCCATCTCCAGCGGGCCGAACTGGCCGGTGCCGGTCATCATGGGCGCCGTGTTGTCGGGTATGGGCATCTGCATCTCGCCCATATCGGCCATGCCGCGCTCGCCCATCAGCATGTAGTCGGGCGCGACCTTCTGGATCTCCTTGACCAAGCCGCGGTGGTCCACGCCGATCATGGTGGGCACGTCGTGCCCCATGGCGTTCATGGTGTGGTGGCTCTTGTGGCAGTGCATGGCCCAGTCGCCTTCCTCATCGGCGATCAGCTCGATCTGGCGCATCTGGCCCACGGCCACATCCGTGGTGACCTCGTACCAGCGCGTGCTGGGTGGTGTGGGGCCGCCGTCGGTGCCCGTGACCAGAAATTCGTGGCCGTGCAGATGGATCGGGTGGTTGGTCATGGTGAGGTTGCCCACCCGGATGCGCACACGGTCGTTCAATCGAACGTTCAGGGTGTCGATGGCCGGAAACACCCGGCTGTTCCAGCACCAGATGTTGAAGTCTGTCATGGTGTTGACTTTGGGCGTCTTGCTGCCGGGCTCGACGTCGAAGGCGTTGAGCAGGAAGCAGAAGTCCCGGTCCACCTCGCTGATGTGGGGGTGTTTGGTCTTGGGGTGGGTCACCCACATGCCCATCATGCCCATGGCCATCTGCACCATTTCGTCTGCATGCGGGTGGTACATGAAAGTGCCGGGGCGCCGCGCTTCAAATTCGTAGACATAGGTCTTGCCCACCGGAATGGCGCGCTGGTTCAGACCGCCCACACCGTCCATGCCGCTGGGCAGGCGCTGGCCGTGCCAGTGGATGGTGGTGTGCTCGGGCAGCTTGTTGGTCACGAAGATGCGGACGCGATCGCCTTCGACCACTTCGATGGTGGGGCCCGGGCTCTGGCCGTTGTAACCCCACATGTTCACCTTGAAGCCTGGCGATACCTCGCGCACCACGGGCTCGGCCACCAGGTGGAACTCTTTGACTCCGTTGTTCATGCGCCAGGGCAAGGTCCAGCCGTTGAGGGTGACCACCGGGTTGTAAGGCCTGCCAGTCGAGGGGATGAGCGGCGGAGCGGTGTCGACAGATGTCTGAATGACTGGCTCGGGCAAACCCGCCAGGGCGGAGCGGGCCACGGCCAAACCGGCCACGGACGCCGCGGCGCCGGCAAAAAACTGTCGTCTGGAATTGGTGTTGTTCATGGGTTCTGTCCTTTCAATGGGCTGCTGCGGCCGGGGCGTCACCACCAGAGCCACCCAGCGATACGAAGCCGTCAGGCGCTCCACCCTGCAAGACCCACTGAAGGTCGGTTTCGGCGATCCAGAAATCGCGTTGCGCGCCAATAGCCGCTACCGTCGCCTGGGACTGGTTGCGCACCTCGTCCAGAAGATCCCAGACGCTTTTGAGCATGCCGTTGTAGTGAAGAACCGTTTCTTCGGTGATGAACTCACGGGTCTTCAGAACATCCCCCTGGCTGTCCAGCGCCAGTGCATGCGCGGACCGGTAGGCGTTCATGGATTGCCTAAACAGCGCCCGGTTGCGCAGGCTCTCTGCATCGGGCAACTGCTGGCGAATCGCCTCGGCACGCGGTTGCAGTTCGGCTTCGGACATGGCCTGAGCCGGGATGGCGGGAAGCTGCTCCGGGAGCGAAAACCCGTCCTGGAGACCCATTTGCCCCATCGTCTTGATCAGACTGCTTTGTGCCCGGTCTGCCGCATATTGCGCACGGCGCAGGTTCATCCGGGCGTTGGTCTCAGCCAGCTGAACCGGGGTCAGTTGCAACTTGCTCCAGTTGCCCACCGTCACCATGCGCTGCCCCAGCTCACTGGCGGCCTGGGCCGCTTCCAGCATGTCGCGCTGGTGCTTCAGCACCTGTTGCGCCGCCACGGCTTCAATCCACGCTTTGCGCCCCTGGACGGCCACCTCCAGCACCTCCCCCGCATCGTGGACACGGCGCTGCAGACTTGGGTCCAGCGCTGTCCATCGGCCTTCCGCGATCAACTGTTCGTTCTGCGCACCCAGGCGAGCCAGCGGACCGGCCAGTTCGAGATGAGCCCGCCAGGCCATGCGAACCGCCGCTTCGGCGGTCGGGATGGCTGCGCCAGTAGCGACCGGTTGTCTGGCATCGGCGGTCAGATTGGCCTGCTCCCACTTGAGCACGTCGGCGTGGCCGCGTTTGAAAGTTCCCACCGCATCATTGGCACGACGCCAGTCGGACTCCTGAACTGTAGAAGCTGTCTGCGCAGACAGCGCAAGTGGGCCAGCCAAGATGCCCACCACCAAGAGGCGGCATGTGGCACGGACTCGAATTGAAGATCTCACTGCAATCGCTCCTTTTTGATATGGATCAAACAGGCCGAATTCTCACGGTGCTGGTGCGTCACTTCCCTGTCCGTCAGATTACAAAAATGACATGTTTGATCCGATGGGCCGATACGCAGGCAAACTAGCGCCCAGGAGCAAGACCGTGAAAATTCTGATCGTTGAAGATGAGCCAAAAGCCGGCGACTACTTGAAGCAAGGCCTACGCGAGGCAGGTTACACCGTTGATCTGGTCACCAACGGTATAGATGGTCTGCACCATGGGCTTGAGGGTGACCATGATCTGGTGATCCTGGACGTCATGTTGCCGGGCATGGACGGGTGGCAGGTGCTGAGCAGCCTGCGCAGCCAGGGGCGACAGATGCCCGTGCTGTTCCTCACGGCCCGTGATCAGGTGGAAGACCGCATCAAAGGGCTGGAGTTGGGGGCCGACGATTACCTCGTCAAACCGTTTTCGTTTGCCGAGTTGCTGGCGCGTGTACGCACCATCCTGCGGCGGGGTCGAACCGGTATGGAAGCCACCACGCTGCAAGTGGCTGACCTGGAACTGGACCTTCTGCGCCGGCGTGTGAGCCGGTCCGGAAAGCGCATCGACCTGACGGCCAAGGAATTCGGTCTTTTGGAGCTGCTGATGCGCCGCCATGGCGAGGTCTTGCCGCGCTCCTTGATCGCCTCGCAGGTATGGGACGTGAATTTCGACAGCGACACCAACGTGATCGAAGTGGCAATGCGGCGCTTGCGCCTGAAGATCGACGAAGGCCAGGACGTCAAGTTGATCCAGACCGTGCGGGGTATGGGCTACGTGCTGGAAGCGCCGGAGAGCGCTTGAATGTTCCGGTTCTTTTCGCTCACCCATCGTTTGGCCATCTTTTTCACGATAGTGGCTGCGGCCGTCGTGCTGGGGCTTGGAATATTGTTCCTAGTTGCGACCGAAAGCCACTTCCTGGAACTGGATCGAATCACGCTGAAAGACAAACAGCACCTGATCGAAAACATCATAGTCAATGCCAACTCCACCGATGACATTCAATCGCGCTTGCGCGAGGCATTGACCAATCACCACGGGTTGTCTGTCAGTGTCAAAGATGACAATGGGAATATTATTTTCAGGACTGAAGGGTTTCAAGCACCAGCCACGTTGGATGCGCCAACACCGAAAAATCGTACCGCTGAGATTCAGAGTTGGGAAGATCAAGGCCGTGAATTTCGCGCGCTGAACTTGCGCTTCCATCCTGTCCATAGTGCGGCGCCACCGCTGGATGTCCTGATCGCCATTGACATGCATGATCACACGCAATTCATGGCGCAATTGCAGCGCACGCTGACGCTCTATGCCCTTGGTGCCATCTTGGTCAGCGGGGTGCTTGGGTGGTTCGCAGCCTACAAAGGCATGGCACCGTTGCGCGCCATGAAGACCCAGGCCACAACGGTCAGTTCTCATCGTCTCGATGAGCGAATGCCCATCGAGGCAGTTCCTGTGGAGATGGCTGACTTGGCGCAGGAGCTCAACAAAATGCTGGACAGGCTGCAAAATGACTTCCAACGACTGTCCGAGTTCTCTTCAGACCTGGCGCATGAGCTGCGCACCCCCATCAGCAACCTGCTGACGCAAACCCAGGTTGCACTCGCCACCCGGCGAGACGCTGACACCTATCGAGACATACTGGCGTCGAACGCGGAGGAATTCCAACGCCTGGCGCGCATGGTGTCGGATATGTTGTTCCTGGCCAAGACGGATCGTGGGGTTGACTTGCCGAACAAGGAGCGGTTTTCTGCAGCCAAGGAAGCCCAGGCCTTATTAGAATTTTATGAAGCCGTCGCTGAAGAAAAGGGTGTTACGCTACACCATTTCGGTGATGGAGCCATCTTGGGTGACCGATTGATGTTTCGCAGAGCGCTGAGCAATCTGTTGTCGAACGCATTGCGCCATTCCAAAGACCATAGCGATGTAACGATTGACATCAGCGAGACAGCGCAAGCCATTGTCGTAACGGTCGAGAACACGGGGGAGGACATTGATCCTCAAAGCATTCCTCGTCTGTTTGACCGCTTCTACCGTGCCGACCCGTCTCGGTCGCACCCACAATCCGATGGTGCTGGCCTCGGACTATCAATTACCCGGGCCATTGCACAAGCGCACGGAGGACGTGTGACGGTTGAATCCGGCTCGGGGAGAACAAAGTTCAGCCTCGAATTTCCAAGCAGGCTGATACTATAAGAATACCAAACGCCAACAGGGCTTCCATCGGCGGAACAGTACCCTTTCATGTTGCCTCCGGTGAAATTTAGGGCAACGCTGATTAAGGTCCACCATAGTGGGTTCTCAAACGTTATCCGCAGATGAAGCAACGGACCCTGGCAATGGCCGCAGATCAAGACAGCGGATTCGAGCATTCGCGCAAACCCACCCGGCGCGAAGAGTTCCTGCGGACCATGGATGCAATAGTGCCGTGGGCCGCCCTGTGCCAGGTGATAGAGCCGCACTACCCCAAGGCAGGCAACGGCCGCCCGCCCATTGGCTTGGAGCGCATGCTGCGCATCCATTTCCTGCAGCACTGGTTCAACCTGGCCGATCTGGCATGCGAAGAGGCCCTGTATGACAGCGCCAGTCTGCGCCGCTTTGTGGGCATTGACCTAGGCCTCGAACGCGTGCCCGATGCCACCACGCTGCTGAAGTTTCGCAAACTGCTCAATGAGCAAAAACTGGGTGAAGCCCTGTTTGCCAAGGTAGGCCAGCAATTGCAGGAGCGCGGCTTCAAGATCAACACCGGCACCATCGTGGATGCAACCATCATCGCAGCGCCCAGCTCCACCAAGAACGCCGACAAGGCGCGCGACCCCGATATGCACCAGACACGCAAAGGCCAGCAATGGTATTTCGGCATGAAGCTGCACATTGGCGTGGACAGCCAAAGCGGGCTGGTGCACAGCGCCGTGGTGACGGCGGCCAACGTGCATGACAAACACCCGCTGCCCGATTTACTGCACGGCAGCGAACAGCGCGTCTATGGCGACTCGGCCTATGCCAGCCAGAAAGCGCTGATAGCGAGCAAAGCCCCCAAGGCCAAAGACTTCACCAACCAGCGCACCCGCCGTGCAGGCGAGGTGGACGAAGTTCAGCGGGCCAAGAACCGCAACAAGTCACGCATCCGCGCTCGGGTAGAGCATGTGTTCGGGGTGGTCAAGCGCCTGTGGGGATTCACCAAGGTGCGCTACCGCGGGCTGCAGAAGAACGCCACACGCGCATTCACGGCCTTGGCGCTGGCCAACATTTTCCTTGCCCGAGGGCGACTGCAGGGACAGGTGCGCCCGTAAGGGTGGAAATCGGGCCTCAAGGCCCTGCGAACGGCCCAAATGGGCGGCGCAAGAGGCCACAAAATCCAAAAAATGGCGTCTTCCGCGTTCGCGCGGGAAATTTCGAGGGCTTGTTCAGCGTAGCCTTAGACCAGACTGCCGCTCGTTTGTTGATCAGGCGAATGGCACCTACTTTGTCGCCCAATCATGGCCGTAGCGCTTGACCTGGGTGTGAGCGTGGGATCTGGGTGTCTTCAGCCAAGGATAGGGTTTTGACTGTCGCTTTCGCATGCGCGGTACGATGCGCCCCGGCCGACTGCCCTCGCGCCACCCACTCGGTCCGTAGCTCTTCTCGCGACAGTGTGTCGGCGGTTGAGAGTCAGGGAAATTCGGGCGGCGGCCTGGACTGACAAGAGGTCAGTCAGGCCGACGCCAACGATCCAACAGAATGGATTCCAAAGCTTTCTGCGACACCAACTTAGGCAATCAGCCCTGGTAGTAAAGACGCAGACGCGCATCGCGTTCGGCAGGGGACTCATTCCGCAGTTCGTTGATTACTTGCGCACGCGTCTTGCCTGGACCAGCTGCATCAGGTGTGCGGATCGGGAAGTTGCTTTCTCCGTAAGAAAGGAGTCCTTGCTGCATAGCAGCCTTGGTTTCTGCGATAACCTGCTCTCGCGTCTTCTCGCTCTTGAAGTGTTCCGGGTGAACGATTACGCCCTTTTCATTGTTGGCAGGATGTTCGTATGCGGCAGAAGCCATCCCTGGGAGGCCCAGGGCAACCACTGAGGCTGCGGCTGCGATCATGGAAGACAGGGAGAGGCGTTGTTGGATCATGGTTGAAGCTCCTTAACAAAGTGGACGAAAATTGCATCTCTCATGCCTTGCTTAGGCGTTGAGGAGATGTGTTCATCGTAGGGAGCGCACCCCAACAGAATCAGGACAGCTCGATGACATCGTTGTTAAGGAGCTGCGTGAGTTGGCGCCGAGTTGTTGAACTTGCGCGCAGGTGGAAAGACATAGTGGCCCGAGTCAGCAGGTCAAGCGCATTCTGCGCAAGTACAAGTACCCGCCGGATCTGCAGGAGGCTGCGGCGGAGCTAATCTTGCAACAGGCGCAGGTATTTGGAGAGGACTGGGGCGGATAGGGTCTGTACTGGGTGCCCTACGTGGAATTGCAGTTGCCGCCCATAAAGAGCCGATGGCGTTGCTTGGGTCGACCCTGATCTGACAAGCTCAGCTCCACTTTGAATGACCGTTGTGCAGCGTCTGCAGTCGTTCGCGGCCCGTGAATGAAGGCGCGGATTAAAGCTTGGGGTGGAGCCAAAGCAGTCGTTCAAACAGACAGCTCCCGGACGATGCGGGCCGCCTCTCTCAGTTCCTTCTTGCTCAAGACGTACTCGCTGTTGTTCACGAGCCTTGCCACGACGTGGTCGATGAAGGCGCGCACGCGAGCCGGTTGCGCGCTTCGGCTGCCGTAGTAGACGAAATAGCTGTAGCGGTCGGGGATGTGGTCCACCAGCAGCGGCACCAGCTGGCCCGCCCGGATGAAGGGCGCTGCCGTCACGCCCGCCAGCTGCCCGATCACCTTGCCGGACAGCACGGCGTGCAGCTCGACGACCTCATCGTTGGTGCTGAGCGCGGGCACCACCGTCTGCTCCACCTCTTCATCGCCCACCTTGAAGCGCCAGGGCACCACCCGCCCGGTGCCGGTGTTGCGGTACACGCTGCAGCGGTGCGCCGCCAGCGCGGCCATGCTGTCGGGCGCGCCATGCTGGCGCAGGTAGCTGGGTGACGCGCACAACACCAGCTGCACCGGGAACAGCCGGCGCGCGATGACGCCCTCATGGGGCGAGGCACCCAGGCGGAAGCCCACATCCACACGGTCCTCGACCCAGTTGCCCACCCGGTCTTCCAGCTGCACGTCGGGTGTCGGTTTACCTTAAGTCTGTCACTTTTACACCTTAACTTGGCATCAAAAAATAGCTCCAACGTGGAGAAATCCTCCAGCCAATGCAGTCAATCTGGTGATTAACTGCTCACTGCGATGAGTGATCGTGAATTGATCAGCCTTGAGAAGTGGCACCTTGTAGATGTCACATGCCTTGCATAAGGCAACTTAAGTGTGTCACCATGTGCCGACCAGTCTGTCAGAGGATCAACAATGAGGCAATTGTCGGTGGTACCGGAGGCAGTGGCAGTTTGTGCCGACCGACTGGTGGCCATCGTGCGCGTACAAAGCGATGGCAAAGTCGTCATTCGTGATCTGGCAAATGGCCAATCGCTGACGACAAGCGCGGTAGAGCTTAGTGCGCCGCCCATTGCATCTGCTCTGAACGCAGATAGCGCTGCATCCCTTCATGAAGCAACGCACGCCCAGTGGGAGGACGCTCGGCGCCGCGAGTCAGCAGTCATCGCGATTCTCCAGACCAACGATGTGGCTCAACACGTCTCGCGTGTCGCCGCTGAGTTTTGCGTATCACGGCGCACCGTCTTTCGATGGCTCGCCGTTTATCGAGAAACGCCACAGACATCTGCTTTGCTGCACCGCCCGATGGGCCCACCTGTTGGCGGCAGGCGCATTGACGCGCACCTTGAACGCTTGATTACCGAGGTCATCAATGATGTCTATCTCACAAAGGTGCGCGCAAAAAAGGAGGAGGTCGTGCGAATGGTGCTTTTGCGCTGTGCCGCCCAGGGCTTGAAGCCGCCTTCCCGTAAACCCATCCTTGCCCGACTCAGAGCTCTCGACCCCAGAGAAGTGGCCAAGGCAAGACTGCAGCCGGGCGAGGCTGCATCGCTGACCGACTTTGTGCCAGGACGGTACCGAGTCAACCGGCCTCTTGGCGTCGTGCAAATTGACCACACACTTGTCGATTTGATCGTCGTTGACGAAGCAAGACGGCTTCCCATAGGGCGGCCATGGCTGACGCTGGCCGTGGACGTTGCAACCCGTGTCATTGTCGGGTTTTACCTGTCGCTGGAGGCGCCATCATCGACCTCCGTGGCCCTGTGCCTGAGTCACGCAACGTTGCCCAAAGAGCTTTGGCTCAAGCAGCGGGGCCTCGACTGCAACTGGCCCGTCTGGGGTCTGCCCCAGGCGGTGCATGCCGACAATGGCGCCGACTTCACCGCAGCAGCACTGCGCCGAGGGTGTGACGAACACGGCATCCGGTTGATTCTTCGCCCGGTCGCGACGCCCCATTACGGGGGGCATATCGAACGCCTGATCGGAACCCTGATGGGCCGGGTTCATCTGTTGCCAGGAACCACCGGCTCCAATCCGCAAGACAAGGGCGCCTATCCCTCGCAGGCGCAGGCACGAATGACTCTGAACGAGTTGGAGCAGTGGCTGACACTTGAAATATGCGAGCAATACCACCGGCGCATCCACAAAGGAATTGGCCAGAGCCCTTTGGCCGCATGGCAGACGGCGGCCAATGCCGACGATGCAGTCCCACGCGCCTTGCCCCCTCATCCAGATCAATTTACCATCAGCTTCCTGCCATTTTTGCAACGCAAACTGCGCCGTGATGGGCTGCATGTTTTCAACATCCGGTACTGGGACAACGTATTGCCAGCGATCGTGCCGCTTGGCGCGCCGCTCACCGTTCGCTATGACCCGCGTAATTTGTCCAGGATCTACGTCATTGGCCCGGACCAACGCTATCATCCGGTTCCCTATGCCGATCTGTCCTTGCCGCCGATTACCTTGTGGGAACAGAGGGCAGCTTTGGCCCATTTGCGCAGCGGCGGTGACAATGCGCCAGCTCAGGCAGCCATCTTCAAGGCCGTGGTCGCGCAGCGCGCTTTGATCGCCAATGCCACGGCCAGGACAAAAGCTGCCCGTCGGCAGTCACAGCGCCAAAGCAATGCCCAATTCGCTACGATGGATCGATCACGTGTGGGAGAAAGCGCTGTGGACTATTCCGAGCCAGTATTGCCATCTGACGCAGAGGTCTGGGATGACTGAATGACACCGAACCTGGATCATTTGCACACGGGCGTCTGGTCGTTTCTTGAGGACTCTACCGAGGAGCGCGTAACCCGGCTGTATTCCCCCAAGTGGGTTGCCTATGCACGCGGCAACGAAGCGCTGGCCAGGATGGGACACTTGCTGAACCATCCGCCCAGCGGGCGCATGCCCTGCATGCTGCTGCACGGTGACAGCAACATCGGCAAGACCATGATCGTCGAAAAGTTCCTTCGCGACAATCCCAACGTGTGCAATGACTTGAACGAAGTGGAAGTCAGGCGATGCGTGCATTTGCAGATGCCAGCCAAACCGTCCGATGACAAACTCTATGCACAGATCATCGAGGGACTCGGGATACAGGCCCCCATCAACCGTCGGGGCGTGGATATGGAACTTCTGGGCCTGCGGCTCTTGCATCGACAGCCACCGAAAATGATGATCATTGACGAAGTGCACCACCTGCTGGCCGGCACGGTTCGCGAGCAGCGCCAGTTGCTCAACCAGTTGAAGTTCATCAGCAACGAGTTGCGTATTCCCATTGTTGCGCTGGGCACCAACGAGGCGCTGTATGCCATGCAGACGGACCCGCAAATCGCCTCACGCTTTGAGCCGTTTGCCTTGCCCAAGTGGCGTGAAAGCAGTGAATTCCGAGCCTTTGTGGTGAGCTCCGGACGGCTGCTACCGCTGGAGAAACCGTCGCCATTGGCGGACAAGGCCATCATCCAGAAATTGATGAGCCTGAGTGCTGGCCTGACGGGCAAGGTCACAACATTGCTGGTGCAGGCGGCGGAACTGGCAATTCGTCAAAAAACCGAGTGCATCACCCTGGATTTGATCGAACAAGCTGCTGCATCCGGAATCTACAAATACTTGCCTGTGGGTCTTGATGCCGAGTCATTTTGAACGGTTGCACGCCTTCGGTGACAGAGCAAAGGTAGCATTTGTGCCAACTTAAGGTGAAAAAGTGACAGACTTAAGGCAATGCTGATTAAGGTCCACCGTTGTGGGGTTTCAACCGTTATCCGCCTATGAAGCAGCAGACCCTGGCCATGGCCGCAGATCAAGACAGCGGATTCGAGCATTCGCGCAAGCCCACCCGACGCGAAGAGTTCTTGCAAACCATGGATGCCATCGTGCCATGGGCCGCCCTCTGCCAGGTGATAGAGCCGCACTACCCCAAGGCAGGCAACGGCCGCCCGCCCATTGGCCTTGAGCGCATGCTGCGCATCCATTTTCTTCAGCACTGGTTCAACCTGGCCGATCTGGCGTGCGAGGAGGCTCTGTATGACAGCGCCAGTCTGCGCCGCTTTGTGGGCATTGATCTGGGCCGCGAACGCGTGCCCGATGCCACCACGCTGCTGAAGTTTCGCAAACTGCTCAATGAGCACAAACTGGGCGAAGCCCTGTTTGCCAAGGTAGGCCAGCAACTGCAGGAGCGCGGCTTCAAGGTCAACACCGGCACCATCGTGGATGCAACCATCATCGCAGCGCCCAGCTCCACCAAGAACGCCGACAAGGCACGCGACCCCGACATGCATCAGACGCGGAAGGGCCAGCAATGGTATTTCGGCATGAAGCTGCACATTGGCGTGGACAGCCAAAGCGGGCTGGCGCACAGCGCCGTGGTGACGGCGGCCAATGTGCACGACAAACACCCTCTGCCCGATCTGCTGCATGGCAACGAACAGCGCGTGTACGGCGACTCGGCCTACGCCAGCCAGAAAGCGCTGATCCGGGGCAAGGCACCCAAAGCCAAAGACTTCACCAACCAGCGCACCCGCAGGTGCGGGGTGGTTGACGAGACGCAGCGGTCCAAGAACCGCAACAAGTCACGCATCCGCGCTCGCGTAGAGCATGTGTTCGGGGTGGTCAAGCGGTTGTGGGGCTTTGGCAAGGTGCGCTATCGCGGGCTGCAAAAGAACGCGACGCGGGCGTTCACGGCCTTGGCGCTGGCCAACATCTACCTGGGCCGAGGGCAATTGCTGGGACAGGTGCGCCCGTAGGGGTTTGAAGGGGGCTGAAAGCCTCCAGAGAGCGGGCTCAGCGGGCCGAGATTCGGCAGCGTTTCACGCCATTTGGCATTCAAATGGTTCGTGCCATGGATTGACGCTACTTGATCAGCATTGCCTTAAGGTAAACCGACATAGGGGTCGTGCCCGTTCATGCGGGCCGACTGAACCAGGCTCATCACCGCCGCCGCCCGCTGGCCCGCGCGCAGGCTGCCGGCGAACAGCCAATTGGCTCTGCCAATGGCTATCGGCCGGATCTGGTTTTCGATCCAGTTGTTGTCCACGGGCAGTTGCCCGTCATCAACGAAGCGCGTCAGTGCAGTCCAGCGCCGCAGGCTGTAATCCAGGGCCCTGGCAGTCGCCGAGCTGTCGGGCAGCTTTTGCCGTTGCAATGTCATCCAGTGGTGCAGCGCATCGAGGATAGGCTTGGAGTGCTGCTGCCTGATGGCCTGGCGCTGATCGGCGCTCAGGTCTTTCACCTCGCGCTCAATGTCGTAGATCTTGGCGAACTGCTCCAAGGCGAACCCGGCAAGCTGGCTTTTGTTGGCCGCATGCAGGTCGAAGAATTTGCGTCGGGCGTGCGCCAGACATCCAGCCTCAGTCAGGCCATTGGCAAACCCAGCCTTGTAACCACTGAAGTCATCGCATACCAGGCTACCCTTCCAGTCGCCCAGGAAGGCCCGGGCATGCTCGCCCGCCCTGGACTCGCAGAAGTCGTACACCACGGCCTTCATGTCTTCGAAGGCGCCTGGCGCATAGGCCCACAGGTAAGCCCGGTGGGTGCTGCCTTTGCCAGGCTTGAGCATCTGCACTGGCGTCTCATCGGCGTGCAGCACGCTGCGGCTGAGTATCTCGGCCTTCAGGGCATCGACCAGCGGCTGTAGCCGCACCCCGCAGGTGCCCACCCACTGCGCCAAGGTGGAGCGAGGCAGGCCCAAGCCGGCGCGAGCAAAGATGGCTTCCTGGCGATACAACGGCAGATGGTCGGCGTACTTGGCCACCAGCACCTGGGCCAGCAGGCCGGCGGTGGGAATGCCCTTGTCGATCACATGGGCCTCGACCGGCGCCTGGGTGATGGTCTCGCATTGGGCGCAGGCCCACTTGCCGCGGATGTGGCGCTCCACCGTGAACACGCCGGGCACATAGTCCAGCTTCTCGGCCACGTCTTCACCGATGCGTTTCATCTGGCAGCCGCACTGGCAGGTGGTCGACTCGGGCTCATGGCGGATCTCGCGGCGCGGCAGGTGGGCCGGCAGGCTCTGGCGTTTGGGTTGCTGTTTGGCCTGGGGCGCAGACGCTGGCGGCTGCAGTTGCTCGATCTGGGCGGCGACCGCCGCCAAGTCGGCCTCAATCTCATCTTCAAGCAGGCTGCGCTGCTCGGCGTTGAAGCGTTCGGACTGGGCCGCGAACTTCATGCGCTTCAAGAGCGCATTCTCGTGGGTGAGCTTGGCGTTGAGCGCTTGGCTGTGGCGCAGCTCGGTCAGCAGCCGCGTGGTCATCTCGCGCAGCTGCTGTGCGCTGAGACTTTCCAGGGATTGCGACTGCATCAACATGACAGGCAGTGTGCCAGGCAAGCTGCTGGAGTGCCATGCGCAGATCCACGGATTGCGCGTCGGCGGTCATGCAGCACAGACTTCAGACCATGGTGATGATGCCGGCGTCTCCCATGCGCTGCCAGGGCAGGCCCAGCACCAGGGCGTCAAGCTGGACAGGCTCCAACTGCCACTGCTCATTGCCTGGCGCCGGCCAGACGAACTTGCCCTGGTGCAGGCGGCGAGCGGCCAGCCAGATGCCGATGCCGTCGTGCACCAGCACCTTGATGCGGTTGGCGCGTCTGTTGGCGAACAGATAGGCGTGGTGAGGGTGGGCGGCGCCAAAGACGGTAACGACCCGGGCCAGCGCCGTGTCGGTGCCGGCGCGCATGTCCAGCGGGGCCGTGGCCAGCCAGGCGGCATCAATGCGGATCATTGCCGCAGCACCTGGAGCAAACCCTGCAATGCGCGGGAGCACTCGCCAGCAGCGGCCAGCGGCCAATTGACCGTCACGCGGGTGCCGTGATGACAGCACTCGATGCGGATGTCTGATGAGCAAACTGCCGATGCGGCACTTGGGGCAGCTTGTGCACCCGCTGCCTGAGGCCCCATCACCGGCGAGCCCAGCGTCATGGCGATGAAGGCGGGCACGGGGTTGGACGGCACCGGATGAGCCTGATGCGCTGGGGCAGGAATGGCTTGTACATTGGCCACTAGCTCAGCCGCTGCATCGTCGCAGTGCGGGGCGATGCCGGACGCAACAGGATGCGCCGTATCGCAGGCGCTCTGGTGCAGGCCCAGACGATGCTCCTTGAGCCAGCGATGCAGCACATTGGCATTCATGCCATGTTCGCGCGCCGTGGCGGCAATCGATGCGCCGGGCTGCCGGCACGCGGCGATCAGTTCAGCCTTGAATTGTGCGCTGTAGACCCGGCGAGTGCGGGGGACACGGGAGCGCGAATGGGGAATCTCTTGAGACATGGTGTGCACGATGGTTTACGTGGACACGATGGTGCTTGCAATTGCTCATTCGAGCTAGATGGGTTGGCCGGACGGATACGCTACAGCGGCGACATTACATGACCCTGCCTCGTTTCCACGTACACCAAGTCATGCAGCCAGCAGGCTGCGTTCCTTTGTGACAGGGGCCCGGCATCCGATAGCCGTGTGCATGCGCACGCGGTTGTAGAAGCCCTCGATCCAGTCCACGATGTCCAATCTTGCCTGCGCCCGAGTGTCATAGCTTACCTGGTAGATCCGCTCGACTTTGAGCGTCTTGAAGAAGCTCTCCATGGCCGCGTTATCCCAGCAGTTCGCCCGTCTGCTCATCGACATCGTGATGCCGAAGTCCGCCGCCAGCCGGCGGTACTCGAGACTCGCATATTGGCTTCCACGATCCGTGTGCACCAGCAATCCCGGGCTCGGCTTGCGTTGCCAATACGCTGACTTGAGGGCAGCACACACCAGCTTCGCATCGATCGAGTCTGACATCGACCAGCCTACGATCCGGCGGCTCGCCAGGTCCATCACCGCGGCAAGGTACAGCCAACCCTCGCCGGTGGCGACATACGTGATGTCGCCCACCCAGGCCTGGTTCGGCTGCCAGCCGTCGAAACGTCGATCCAAAATATTGGCTGCCACCGGCAGGCGGTGCCCTGAGTCGGTGGTGACCACGTACGCCCGGCGGTACACCGGGAACAGGCCTTGGCGCTTGAGACTCTGGCGCACCCGCTCGGCGCTCACGCACTCGCCCTGCTGGCGCAGTTGCTGCGTGATCCGGGGCCTGCCGTAGCTGCGGCGGCTGCCCTGATGGATGGCCGCCACCTTGGTGTCCAGGGCCTGGTTGGCCAGAGTCCGCGCGCTGGGCGCCCGCACGCGCCACTGGCAGTACCCCGAGCGCGATACCAATAAAACCCGGCACAACCGGCTGACGGTGTATTCGTCGCGATGGTTCTCGATCCAGGCGTACTTCATCGCGACCCCTTGGCAAAGTACGCCGTCGCTTTTCGAAGGATTTCCACATCGAGCTTCGCGTCGGCGAGTTCCCTGCGCAACCGGCTGTTCTCAGCCTCCAGTTCGCTCACGGGCCGGCGCGTTGGCACTGCCCCCGCATTCAACGCGACTTCAGGTGCGCCTGTGCCTGCTGCGGCTGAGCGCCGCTTCCAGTTGCCCAGTGTGGCCACCGGAACACCCAATCGGCGCGCCGCTTCGTGGCCTCCGACCGATTCGGCCAGCCGGGTCGCCTCGACTTTGAATTCATCCGTGTATTGCCGCTTGGGCAGTTTGGTATCTCGCATCTCGATTCTCCATACAGCTGAAGTTTCCAACTTCTTGCTGTACGTGAAATCAAGGCAGGGTCAACAACGTCGTGGTCGTGGCGTTGGCCAACAAGATGGCGCGCACCGCGTGGGCGGTTCTAGCCAGGGGCATGGCCTTCGACCGGACTCGCTGGAATCCGCTTGAAACGGTAACTGCCTGATCCATCAGCGCGGTGCGCCACTGACCTACAACACCGATTTGAAGGAGAACCTGCACAAAGAGTATTGATGGAATGACGGTCAAACCGGGTTGGGGAATTCCGATGAATCGCCAGTACCTTGAGTACATCCCGGAGATAGGAACCCCAGCCGCGAATAGCCATCATGGGCAGCAGCAACCACTGCACCAACAGCCCGGATGTAAGGCAGCAAACCCTTCAGACCATCACAACGTAAAAAGCTTGTACTCCTTGGGCGGACCATGTAGGCGATTCACGTCAAGCAGGCGTCCGGATGATTCCTGACCTTAACAGTGCATCAATCTCAACAGCGCTTAGACCCACTTCCTGAAGTAGTTCCACGGAATGCTCGCCTAGTGAAGGCGCGTGCCTGGATATGCATGCCGGTGTGCCAGCAAAACGCACGGACGGGCGCGCCTGCGTAATGGGGCCCTCGGTCGGATGTTCGTGCGTCTCAAAAAAACCAACGGACTTGAGCTGCGGGTGCTCCTTTAGTTCGTGCAGGCCATAGATGCGTGTTGCTGGAATGTCCAATTCCTCGCACCATGTCACGCACTCCTCGCAGCTCATGTCTGTCAGTAAAGACTCAAGGTCAGCGTACAACTCGCGTATACGCATGTTAAGCTGACAGCGATCGAGTCCTTCGTACTTTTTGAGTAAATCATCGCGGCCCTTGCGCTGGAAAATCATCGTCCAGTTCACTGGTGAGTACGGCAAGACGGTGACGTATCCATCGCGCACACCGATGGGCTTACGTCCGCCGTTGACTATGCGCGCATAGCCAGGCGGGCCCTCTTCCGGAACGAAGCTCAGGCCACCCAAATGCTCTACTAGCGTGAATGCGGTCATGCTCTCGAACATAGGTACCTCCACATACTGACCTTGCCCTGTACGGGCGTGATGCAACAGAGCAGCGGTAATTGCCTGAGCGACCATGATGCCGGCTGCCTTGTCGGCAACCAGCGTCGGCATGTAACGTGGAGCATTGGCATCGCGCAGGTTCAGATCAACCAGTCCGCAGCCAGCTTGCACGATGTCGTCGAATACCGGCTTACCCGCATACGCTCCACCTTCTTGATAACCCGTGGCCACACAATAAACGATGTCAGGCCGCACGCGCTTAATCGCCTCATAGTCCAACCCTAGGCGTTCAATGGCCGGCACACGCATGTTGTGGACGAACACATCGGCGGTCGCGGCCAGTCGAAGCACTATCTGCACACCTTCGGGCGTCTTCAGGTCGATAGCCAGCGACCGCTTATTGCGGTTAATGGTCAGGTAGATGGAGCTCATACCCTGATGGCGCGAAACGCCATTGAAGCGCATTAGATCACCGTCAAGACTTTCGATCTTGATAACGTCAGCACCGTAGTCCCCCAGGATCTGAGTGGCCATCGGGCCGAGCACGACAGCTGACAGATCTAACACCCGAAGCCCCGCCATTGGGCCAGTTGGGATGGTGGGCGGATTGGTTTCCTGATGTGAGAGAGACATGATGCTGTATGGATACGAACGGAGTAAGCGGCTGAAAAATTCCCGGACTTATTGAACAAGACCGGCTGCTTCAGCCACACGCTTGAAACGCTCGTACTCACGTATCTGAAACTGACGCAGGTCGTCACCCTTCAAGTCCAAAAGCATGCCACCGCGTTGCTTACGATAAGCCACTGACTCAGGCATTGCTAGCACTTCGCTAAAGTTCTTTATCAAGGTGTTGGTGATATCGCTGGGGGTATCGCTACGTACGAAGAATGAGCTCCAGACATAGGTCTCGAACTCGCTAAAGCTACTTTCCATCATCGTCGGGACATCAGGAATAGTCTCCGGACGCTTGGCACCGGTGGTAGCCACCATACGAATGCGGCCAGTCTTATGCATCTCAACGAAGGAGCTCGGATCAACTATGGCCATTTCCAGCTGACCACCGATCACGTCGGTTACAGCCTGTGAGCCACCTTTGTAGTTGATATGGTTGATTTCAACGCCAGCTGACGTGCCTACCCAGGCTGCTACCAACTGGTAGCCTGCTGAGTAGTTACCAATATTGATTGGGCGCTTCTCCTGTTTTGCCGCAGCTACCACATCATTCATGGACCGGTGGGGAGAGTCGCCTCTAATGACAAAAGCAGCAGGGCCAAAAGTTGATCCAACCAATGGCTTGAAGTCCTTGAAAGGGTCATAAGACATCTTGCGCATGATCGCTGGGTTGACAGACATCGGCGTGTTGCTCGATAGCATGATGGTGTGGCCGTCTGCAGGCGCAGACTTAACAGTCTGCACAGCAATCAGGCCGTTTCCTCCTGGCCGGTTTTCCACGAGCACGGGTTGTCCCAGGCGTTTCGATAGCAAATCGCCGTAGAAGCGCGAATCCGAATCTGAGCCGCTACCCGCATTGAAGGGCACGATGATGCGTAACGGCTTGGTCGGCCAGTTTTCCGCCAGCGTGGCAGTAGATGCGAAGGCGGTGATCGTAGCGACGAAAGCGCCAACAATGCTTTTGATTCGGGTCATACGTAGTCTCCAAGTCGATTTGTATTTTTGACAAGGCAACACGCTGAAAGCGAGTTGCCAAGAATCACTTTAGCATTTATATTTGTTGGTCAGCAAGCACATTATTGTGGATGGGCCTGAATAGACGGCATTCGCCGCCTCGGCTACCTTAAATGGAAGCCCAGTTACCCCAAATGGAGACTACCTGTGCAAGTACTAAACATAAGACCGGCGCAGTTGCCAAGGGAATGCGAAGGCCTGCGTGCGCAGGTTCGCAGCTTTCTGAGCGATGCTTTGGCCGACTATCCACGTGAAGAACGTGCCCGAAACTGGTCTGGCTACAGCGCCGAGTTCAGTCGCAAGCTTGGGGAACGTGGCTGGATTGGCATGACCTGGCCCAAGCGCTACGGTGGCGGCGAACGCTCCATGCTCGAACGATACGTGGTGCTTGAAGAACTCTTGGCCGCTGGAGCACCCGTTGCCGCACACTGGGTGGCCGACCGCCAAAGCGCCCCGCTGCTGATGCGCTATTCGCCAGACGTTCTGGCCCCACGCCTAGTCCCGAAGATCGTGCGCGGAGAATGCTTCTTCTGCATTGGCATGAGCGAACCAGACTCCGGATCGGACCTTGCATCCATCCGCACGCGTGCCGTGCGTGACGGCGACGATTGGGTTATCAATGGTCGTAAGGTATGGACCTCCAGCGCGCACAAATCGCACTACATGATCGCGCTGGTCCGCACTGCCGCGCCGAGCGAAAACCGCTACGCTGACATGTCGCAGTTCTTGGTGGACATGAGCACGCCGGGCCTGATAGTTCGTCCAATCATCAACCAGTTGGGCGAGCACGAGTTCAATGAAGTCACTTTTGATGACGTGCGCGTTCCGCACGAAAACCTGATCGGCGAGGAAGGCGACGGCTGGAACCAGGTGACCACCGAGCTTACCTTCGAGCGTGCGGGCCCAGAGCGCTACATGAGCAGCACTCAGCTCATGCTGGAAATGCTGGACGCCTCTGATGCAAGAAACCCGCACCACACCCTGGTGCTGGGCCGTCTGGTAGCGCAGTACGCCACGCTGCGCCAGATGTCACTGGGTGTCTCGGGCATGCTGGCTGCAGGCCAGAACCCGTCCATGGCCGCTGCGGCGGTTAAAGACCAGGGCGCCCTGCTGGAGCAGGCCATTCCTGATTTGGCGCATGAACTTTTCGGCGGGCGCGTACCGCCCGACAGCACGCTTGCCAAGGTGCAACAGCACTTGGTTGTGGCTAACCCCTGTTTCTCGTTGCGTGGCGGCACGCGCGAGATCCTTCGCGGTATCTTGGCCAAGGGAATGGGCTTGCGATGAACGACGAAAAAATGATTCAGGAAAGCGCGGCTCGTCTGTTTGCCGATGCTGCCGAAGACCTTACCCTGAACGAACGCGCTGAGTCTGGTGAGTTCCCTGGCGCGCTGTGGACGCAGATCGAAGAGTCGGGCTTCCAGCTTGCCCTCGTGAGCAGTGATCAAGGATTTGGCCTGCTGCCCGAGCAGGCCCTTCCTATATTCTCGGAGCTGGGACGCTACCGCATACCAACGCCGCTGGCTGAAACGGCTATTGGCCTGGCCTTACTCGACGCAGCCGGCCAGTCACTGCCAGCTGGACCTGGCACGTTGATTGATGCGCGCGTGGGCACCGAACTCAGCCTCGCTGCCAGCGGTGAGAAGATTAGCGGTCGTGCTCAGTCCGTGCCGTGGGCGTGCCACGCACGCTGGGCAGTGGCTCAGTTGGACAATGGCGATCTGGCCTATATAGATCTGGCAGACGCCAAGGGAGTGAGCATCACCCCTGGCCGTGACACGGCAGGCATGCCCAGCGACACCGTTAATTTCGACAGCGCGATCGTGCGTTCCGTGCTTCCAGCCTCGGCATTTGCCGTGCGCGAGCCGCTGCGCTCGCTTGGCGCGCTGGTGCACTCGACGATGATGACGGGCGCTATGGAATGGGTGCTGGTACAGGCTATCCAGTACGCCAACGACCGCGTGCAGTTCGGTCGGCCCATCGGCAAAAACCAAGCGCTCCAGCAAGCCCTAGCTCAGGTAGCCGGCGACGTGGCCACCGCGCGCATGGCCTCGCTGATGGCAGGGCAGGATTTCAGTCTGACCGACGCCGAGCGTGAATATCGCGGCCCTTTTGGCGTAGCAGTGGCCAAGGTATGTTGTGGTGAGGCCGGCACTCGTGTCGCCGCCGTCGGGCATCAGGTATTGGGCGCTATCGGCTTCACCCGCGAACACGCGCTGCATACCGCAACTCGCCGCCTGTGGGCCTGGCGTGAAGCGTACGGCGCCGATGCATGGTGGGCACAGCGCCTGGGCGAAACGGCGATCCGCGCCGGCTCGGCCGCCTTCTGGACCGCCATGGCAGAGCGCCAGTTCCGCACGGCCTGAGCCTAAAGCGACGCAACAAGGAGACATAAAATGGATAACGAGACCTTTGCGGACCTGAACATCGAACGTCACGGCAATGTGGCCTTGATCGAGATGCAGCGCCCGCCGCACAACTTTTTCGACCACGCGCTGATTGCCTCGTTGGCCGATGCGCTGGAAATGTTGGAGCGTGACCAGTACTGCCGAGCCATCGTTCTGGCCGCACAGGGTACGGCCTTCTGTGCGGGTGCGAATTTCAGCAGTACCGGTGACGGTACGAACGCCCCAGAACGCCCGCGCCAGCTCAACCCGATCTATGCCGAAGCCCTTCGTATCTACGCGACCACCAAGCCGATCATTGCGGCAGTGCAAGGTGCGGCAGTGGGCGGTGGCCTTGGTCTGGCTCTGGCGGCGGATTTCCGTGTGTCCTGCCCGCAAGCACGCTTCACAGCGAATTTCAACCGCCTCGGCTTTCACCCCGGCTTCGGCCTGTCTGTGACCTTGCCGCGTCTGGTGGGTGAACAGAAGGCTGCCCTGCTCTTCTACACTGGCCGACGCATTGACGGAAACCAGGCACTAGCGATTGGGCTGGTGGACCAACTGGTAGACAGCGCGGAATTAGTGTGCGGTGCAGCCATGGCGCTGGCCGAAGAAATCGCCATCTCCGCATCCATCGCTGTGCAGTCCACGCGCACTACGCTGCGCAATGGCCTCGTTGCAGCTATCCGCAACGCAGTCGCGCGAGAGAGTGAGGAGCAGTTCGCGCATTTTCGTACATCGGATTTCCGTGAGGGCGTTAAGGCGATGGCCGAGCGTCGTACTCCCAATTTCACAGGTAGCTGAGATCATATGCTGCAAGCTAATTTGTTGCGGGAGCGTCGTGTACTTATTACTGGTGGTGGCACCGGTCTCGGGTTCGCGATGGCCGCGCGCTTCGCCCAACTAGGAGCTGCGCTAGTGTTGAGTGGACGCCGCAAAGAAGTGCTAACGCAGGCGCGCGACACCTTGGTCGCTCAGCACGGCGTAGACGTGCAGGCTATTGCATGCGATGTGCGTGACGCGGAAGCTGTGGCTGCATTGTTCGATCAGGCTACTCAAAGCGGCCCAATCGATGTGTTGGTCAACAACGCGGCCGCAACCTTCATCGCGCAAACAGAACGCTTGAGCCCGCGGGCGGCTGACGCAATTCTTGCACCCACAATGCATGGAGCGCTTTACTGCACGTTGCAGGCAGGCCGCCGATGGATCGATGCGGGTCAGCCAGGTGTTGTGCTAAGCATCCTTTCCACCTCCACGCGCACAGGCCGCGCCTTCACCGTACCCTCGGCAATGGCCAAGTCCGCGCTTCTCGCGATGACGCGTAGTCTGGCTGTGGAATGGGGTTCGCACGGCATTCGTACGGTGGCTATCGCCCCTGGTCCATTTTCCACGGAAGGTTCCACACGCGGTCTTGACCCTGGCGCCTCGCGAGAGGGCCCTGGCAAGCTCAAGGGCAACCCCCTCGGTCGCCTGGGCAGGCCTGAGGAACTGGCGGAGCTTGCCGCCTTTCTAATCAGCGATTGCGGTGCTTACATCAACGGCGAGATGATCGCCATCGATGGCGGTCAGCACTTGCGCCACTCCGGTGCAGAAGATCTTATCGCCTGGACGGCCGCCGATTGGGAGCGCGCACGGCAAGCACGACATCGTTAAGACCCATTCAATCACTCCGCTCTGCATCTGCACCCGAATGTGTGACCGAGAGCATTAAAGCGCTGAATGCAATCTATTAGGTACTCACTTCACGCCCAGTGTGCGATCCACCATTTGCATCGTGATGTCGCGCATGCTTGATAATTCTAGATCGCCAAACACCAAGCGCTGGTGTAGCACACCACGCATCGCGCCCAAGATTAAAGTAGCCGCCGCTACAGGGTCTATCTCGGGGCGGATCTCGCCCATGGCAATCCCCTTCTGAATGTGCTCTGCGAGCCGGTCGATACTGTTGCGCAGGTATTCACCAATGTGCGGATTGAGGCTGGAGTCCTCCATGAAGCTTTCAGTCATCATGACCAGCAGGGCACGCGTTTCAATCCAACGTTTGTCGTCTCTGTCAAAGTAGGCTTTGACCTGTCGACGCAACGTATCTAATCCAGGCCGGCTCACCGGAAGCGCACGCAATCGGGCTTCGAAGCGCTCGCCAATGGTATTGGCAAGCTCCCTGAGCAGCCCTTCCTTGTTGCCAAAGCGATGAGCGGGCAACCCACGGCTGTAACCAGCTGCTTCCCCCACTTCGGCTAACGTCATGCGTACCGAACCCCGGCGCGCAACGATCTCGAGCGCGGCGTCTAGGATCTTGCGTTCAGCCAACTCGCGCCGCTGCGCCTGAGTGAGTCGAGTCGGTGCTTCTGTACGGTCTGAGCTTCCGGTGTCCGTTTGCACAGAGTCTTCGTCGCTCTTCGAAGTTGTTTTTTCGGCTACGGTTTTTTGAGTGGACAATTTCAATGCAGAGCGGGTCTTCTGGTGTTCGGCCATGAGTGCACTGTGCTGGTGTGATGTCGTCCCTGTTTCGTGTAGCTCTTAACCCATGGGTTAAGCGGCCTTTTTGCGCTGTGCCTCGCACCAGCGTTGTTCAAACTGCATCGGGCTCAGATAGCCTAACGAAGAACGCAGCCTGCGCTGATTGTAGAAGGCCATCCAGTACAAAACTGCATGTCTGGCCTGTTCCCGTGTGGAAATTTCGCCTATGCACACTTGAACCGCCCCGGGTTTCGTGGAGGCCGGTTGGTTTAAGTCAGGCAGTGGTTGGAGCCTGATTGGCGAGATGCCGGTAATAGTTTGCCTCAGCTTCGGCCGGAGGTATGTAGCCGATGGGCTCGAGCAGCCTGTGGTGGTTGAACCAGGACACCCATTCCAAGGTGGCCAGCTCCACCGATTCCTTGCTCTTCCAGGGTGCTCGCCTGTGAATCAGTTCGGCCTTGTACAGCCCGTTGATGGTCTCGGCCAGCGCGTTGTCGTAGCTGTCGCCCTTGCTGCCCACTGAAGGTTCGATGCCTGCCTCGGCCAGGCGCTCGCTGTAGCGGATGCTGACGTATTGCGAGCCGCGATCCGAGTGGCAAACCAGGCTGCCATCGCGCTCGGGTTGCCTGGCGTACAGCGCCTGCTCCAGCGCATCGAGGACGAAGTCCGTTCGCATCGAACTGCTCACGCGCCAACCCACGATGCGCCGCGCGTACACGTCGATCACGAACGCCACGTACTGCCAGCCCTGCCAGGTCGAGACGTAGGTGAAGTCAGATACCCAAAGCTGGTTGGGTCGATCGGCCTTGAAGACTCGGTTGACCCGGTCCAGGGGGCATGGTGCCTTGCCATCGCTGATAGTGGTGCGCACCACCTTGCCACGGCGCACACCTTGCAAGCCCAGGCGCTTCATCAATCGCTCGACCGTGCAGCGGGCAATGGAAATGCCCTCGCGGTTGAGCTGCTTCCAGACCTTGTCTGCGCCGTAGACCCGCATGTTGGCTTGCCAGACGCGTTCGATATGCGGTGACAGGACACCGTCACGCTGAACGCGCTGACATCGCAGGGCCGGGCTGCGTTGCTGGGCGGCATGGCGCCAGTAGCCAGACGGGGCGATCTGCAGCACCTTGCAGATCGACTCGACCCCGTAGGCCTGTCGATGCTGATCGATGAAGCCCTTCAGGACTTCAGACGGCGGTCGAGCTCCGCCTGGGCGAAAAACGCGCTGGCCAGCTTCAAGATCTCGTTGGCTTTGCGCAACTCCTTGTTCTCGCGTTAGAGTTCCTTCAGGCGTTGTAGCTCCGATGTGCTGATGCCGTCCCTGGCACCCGTATCGATCTCTTGGCGCTTGACCCATTCGTTGAGGGTCTGAGGCACGCAGCCGATCTTGGGGGCAATCGATTCAATGGCGGCCCACAGCGATGGGTACTCGCCTCGGTGTTCTTGCACCAGGCGCACAGCGCGTTCACGGACCTCGGGCGAGAACTTGTTCGTCTTCTTCATGGCTCAATCCTCTCAGAGTGTTGAGCCTCCGCGAAACCCGGGGCGATTCACACTCGCCGTCTGTAATCGGATCGTGCCAATTCAAGGACTTCGAAGACTTGAGACGATCGCTACCACTGCTAAGTGCTCGGCGCGGGTTGTCCAACGAACTGTACCGCCGTACCCCCGGCGTGGCCGACCCTACCACCTAGTCCACTGAATCATTGAAATTGGTGATATCGACGCTGTGGGTTGTCGTACTTCCATTTGATCGGCTTGGGGTCT
>NZ_JBXAJH010000023.1:0-40822 GCF_058797075.1 Acidovorax sp. GW823-FHT02H02
ACGAGCCCATGCGGCGCACCCGAAGCATCCACTCATCCCGATTGCGCTCCAACGCGATCCCCTGCGAGATCGTGAACCAATGGGATGGACGCCCCCACCCTAAACGGCATCGAAAGTGCCACAGTGGAGACGTTAGTTTTCCACTCGAACCAGCAGGAGCGTCCACCATGAAGATTACAACCATTGGCATCGACCTGGCCAAGAATGTGTTTCAGGTCCACGGCGTTGATGAGCATGGCAGGACCGTGTTCAACAAACCACTCAAGCGCGAGCAGATGGCAAGTTTCTTTGTCAATCTGCCCGCCTGCCTGATTGGCATGGAGGCCTGCGGCAGTGCCCACCACTGGGCCTGCAAGCTCCAGAGCATGGGCCACACCGTGCGCCTGATGGCGCCACAGTTCGTCAAGCCCTATGTCAAGACCAACAAGAACGATGCGGCAGATGCCCAGGCCATCTGCGAAGCGGTCACGCGCCCGAGCATGCGCTTTGTGCCGGTCAAGACCGTCGAGCAGCAAGGCGTGCTGGCCCTGCACCGGGCGCGCCAAGGCTTTGTCAAGGCCCGCACCGCCCAGGCCAACCAGATCCGGGGCCTGCTCGCTGAGTTCGGATTCGTCATTGCCCAGGGAAGACACCACATCACCGAGCGGGTGCCGCAACTCATAGAGGATGCTTGCAACGAGCTGCCCGGGGCGTTTCGGCGCTTGATACAGCGCCTGCTCGAACACCTCCAGGAGCTCGATCGCCAGGTGCAGGAGCTAGAGGTACAAATTGTGGCCTGGCATCGGCAAAGCGACTTGAGCCGCAAGCTCGAGCAGATACCCGGCATTGGCCCCATTACGGCCTGTGCGCTGGTGGCCTCACTGGGCGATGCCAAGAGCTTCAAAGATGGCCGGCAGGTGGCAGCCTGGCTGGGCCTGGTGCCGCGCCAGCACTCCAGCGGGGGCAAACAAAACCTGCTGGGCATCAGCAAACGGGGCGATACGTACCTGCGAACCTTGCTGATTCACGGTGCGCGCTCGGTGATCTACCACGCCCAGAACAAAGACCAGGACAGTCCGCAGTGCTGCTGGGTCAATGGTGTGGTCCAGCGGCGCAACAAGAATGTGGCGGCGGTGGCGCTGGCCAATAAGAATGCCCGCATCGTGTGGGCCTTGCTGGCGCACGAACGCAGCTATGAGCCAGGCTACGTGCGAGAGCTGGCCTGAGCCACAAAAACCGAGGCCAGAACGAAGATCAGGAGAAAACCACCGATTGCTCAAGCAATCATGAAGTGATGGCAAGACAGGTCAGACCGTGGTGGATGCAATCCGATTAGAGCGTGGCACTTCGAGTGCGCTAAACCGATAGGACATTCACCAGCGACTCCCATCAGGGACCGTGGCTCGTGCCACAGAAAGTCCGGATATACGGGTGCAATCTTTACCGTCTTGACTTCAGTGAGTGAGGGCTTGGCTTATTCGGGGCGTCCATATAAGGCTCTAAGGTCGAGATACAGCTGGTCAAGGTGGGGCTGGCGCCGCACTTCGCGGGCGATCAGCAACATGGCGCCGCTGGGCGCCGTCACCTGTCCCCGGGGCTCCCCCGATTTGTGGCAGCTCCTGCTTCAAATCTGAACACTTTGCGGGCACCCTGGTACGTAAGTGCGCACTGCGGGGTGGACCGGCGTGGCGGCCAGGTTGGCATGGATGTTGCCCCAGGCAGGTGGCAAGTCCATGAACCCCACTGAAAGGCCCTCTCCGTGCGCAACGTCTTCCTCCTCGCCTCCCTGTGGGCTGCCGCCGCAGCCCATGCCTCCACCGACCTGGCCTCAGCGGCCGAGATCGCCAAGGCCAACGGCTGCTACAGCTGCCACGCCGCCGCCGAGAAGATCGTCGGCCCGGCATTCAACTCGGTGGCCGAGAAGTATGCCGGCGACAAGGATGCCGTGGCTTCGCTGGCGCAGTCCATACAACTGGGCTCCAAGGGCAAGTGGGGGCGGGCAGCCATGCCTGCGCATTCCAGCCTCAGCGCGCAGGACCTGAAACTGCTGGCCGGCTGGGTGCTCAGCAGCAAGCCGTGAGCCGCGCCATGGCTGCCGCGCATCCGCGCACTCTGCTCGGGGCGGCCCGGGCCATGCTCCAGCCAGCCGTTGACGAGCGAGACCAGCACCTGCAGGCCCAGGCCGCTTGCCTGCTGGGCGACTACCAGAGTGCCCGCAGGCTGTGGGAAGCGCTGGCGCAGAACGGCGACGGCGAGGCGCTGGAGCGGCTGCTTCAGCTCGCGCAGCGCGGGCCGCGCGAGGCCGCAGCCCTTAGCGGTCCCAGATATCCGCGCTGATGGCCGCGTACCAATCCGCGCCGTGGGCTGCCTCGGCGGCGCGGTGCCCGGCCGGGGCGTCCAGCGGGCTCACGCCCACGCTGTGCGGCAGGTCCACCAGGCGCCCCTGCTGCGCGCGGTACACCCCCGACACGGAGATGCCGTAGCCCGGCGCCAGCAGGCTGTAGCAAGTGTTGGCGTACCAGGCCGTGGGGGGCGCCTTGTCGCTCAATTCGGCGGCAATGGCCGCCGCCACTACCTTGCCCTGGTTGTTGGCCGCAAAGCCGGATTTGGGAATGGGCCCGGCCAGGGCCGCGTCGCCCAGCACATGGATGCCGGCCACGCGTTGCGATGCCAGGTCTTCGCCGCGCACGGGGGCCCAGCCGCTGGCGTCGGTCACGCCCGCGCGCTCGGCGATCAGCCCCGCCTTCTGCGGCGGGATGACGTTGAGCACGTCGGCCCTGTGGCGCGTGCCGAAGGCCGTCTCCACCTCCAGCGTCCGCGCATCCACGCGCACCACCTGGCCGTCCTGCGCCAGGCTGACCCATTCGAGCATGTCGCCGTACAAGGCCTTCCAGCCCTGCAGGAACAGCGCTTTCTTCGAGAAGTTGTTCTTCGCGTCCAGCAGCAACAGCTTGCTGCGCGGCTTGTGCTGGCGCAGGTAGTGCGCCACCAGGCTGGCACGCTCATACGGCCCGGGTGGGCAGCGGAACGGGTTGTCGGGAATCACCATCACGAACCGGCCACCGTCGGGCATGGCCTGCAACTGGCGGCGCAGCAGCAGGGTCTGCGCGCCGGCCTTCCAGGCATGGGGTGCAAGCTCGGCGGCCGCCCGGTCGTAGCCTTCGAGCGCGTCCCAGCGCATGTCCACGCCGGGCGAGAGCACCAGGCGGTCCCAGCGCAGTTCCTGGCCGGTGTGCAGGCGCAGGCTGCGCCGCTGGCCATCCACGTCCTCGGCCCGCGCGTGCACGACCTGTACGCCCGTGGCGCGCAGGCCGTCGTAGCCGTGGCCGATGCTGTCCCAGCTGCGCAGTCCCGCCAGGTAATGGTTGGAGAACGGGCAGGTGAAGAAGCGATCGGCGGGCTCGACCAGCGTGACCTGGACCTGCGGCGCCCAGGTGCGCAGGTAGCGCGCCACCGTGGCGCCGCCAAAGCCGCCGCCCACCACCACCACGCGCGCACCTGCGCCTTGCGCACGCACGACGGCGGGTGCGGCCAGGCTTGCGGCGCCAAGCAGCAGTTGACGGCGGTGCAACGCCGCCATCACGGCGTCTCCGTGGGCAGGGCGGCAAACCACCGTGCCAGGGCCTGCATCTGGGCCGTGTCATAGCCTTGCATCAGGAGCGGCATGACGGTGGCGCCGGCCACCCGCCCGGCCTTGAACGCCTGCATGCGCTCCAGCAAGAGGGCGCTGCTGCGGCCGCGCAGGGCCGGAATGCTGCCCGAGGCTTCGGCTGGCGGCCGCCCGCCGGGGCCGTGGCAAGTGACACAGTTGCCGGCGAGCAGGGCCACGTCCTGGACGGGCAGCGAAGGCAAGGGCTGCGCCGCGCAAGGCAACAGCAGCAGAAGGGCTGCCCATGGGGCGCACTTTTTGATAGCTGTCAGCGCTTGTCGCATAAGCGTTATGTCCGATTGATCTATAAACCAGCAGCGCGCTACGCGCCACCCACAACCTACGAAACCGGCGCGCCCCAAACGAAGGCGCGTAGCGCCACAGGGGGGTATCCCATCAGTCTAACCAGCCCCGGCGCATGCCCTCGGCCAGCAGTTCCTGCACCTGGGGGCCGATGCCCTGGATGTCGTACAGCGCCTCCAGCTCGCAGACGATGTCCGCCACGGTGTGGCGTCCGTCGCAGCGGCGCAGTATCTCGGCGGCGCTGTCGTTGAGCTGCACCGTGTCCTCGGAGGAGCGCAGCACCCAGCGCGTCTGGGCGGTCTGGTACTGCAGGCGCAGGTGGCGCGAAAGATGGGGCAGCATGGTGGGGGCGCCGGAGTGGTGGTGCTCTGGTGCGCTGGCAGCGTCAAAGTGCATGGCAGGTTTTTTTTGATGGTATTCGGCAGGGACCACGGGACGCGCAAAAACAGTATGGGCATAGCTCAGCAAAAAAAATGCCAAGCCCCCACGCCCATGCCATGCCGTCGGCTGGCACGGCGCCGGCCTGCCCGTCCCCACACCGCGGCAGCGTGCCACGGCGCGCTCAAGTGCTCCAAAGCGGAGCAATGCTTGTCACAGTGCGGCGGGGCATGGTGCGTACCGTGTGGCGCGCAGCATGGCCTGGTTCTTGCTGCAGGCTGGTACCACCAGAGACCAAGGAGACATCCATGCATTCCGTCGTTCAGACATGGGCCCGCAAGGGCGCACCATCGGCCCTCGCTCTTGCGCTGGTCGCCAGCCTGGGCGCCGCCTGGGCGCATGGGGACGTGACCCCGCAGCCCGTGGATACGCGCACCCTGCCGCCCGTGGGGCAGAAATGGCTGGAGGACAACCCCTACAGCAAGGGCCCCGCGCAGGCCGAGGCGGTGCGCATCGGCGCATCCGGCTACAACCAGAACTGCGCCCGCTGCCACGGGCTGGAGGCCATATCCGGCGGCATTGCCCCCGACCTGCGCAAGCTCGACGAGGAGTGCACCAGCCTGGCGGACGCGCTGAAGAAGAACGCCTGCTTCAAGGAGGTCAACGACTACTTCATGGGCACCGCGCGCCGGGGCCGCACGCGCGACGGCCGGGTGTACATGCCGCCGTTCGAGGGCATGTTGTCCCAGGAGGCCCTGTGGGCCATCAAGACTTATCTCGAATCGCGGCGCGAACCATGAACGGCGCATCCCACAAACCGCCATCGACGGGCCGCCGCCAGCTGGTGCTGGGGCTGCTGCCGCTGCTCGCCGGTATGGGCGCGGCCCATGCACAGGAAGAACCGAGCGGCCTGGAGCGCATCCGCGCCAACGGCGCGCTCAAGGTGGCGCTGTACAACGACTTCCCGCCGTTTTCCGCGAAGTCGGCGCAGGGCATTCAGGGGCTGGACGTGTCGCTGGCGCAGGCCCTGGCGCGTGCCATGGGGTTGCAGCTGTCCCTGCTGCCCTTCGATGGCGACGAGAACATGAACGACGACCTGCGCAACATGGTCTGGAAGGGCCACTACCTGGGCTACGGTCCGGCCGACGTGATGCTACACGTGCCCGTGGACAAGTATTTCATGCAGCAGAACAGGCAGGCGCTGATCTTTGCTCCGTACATGCGCGAGCAGGTCGTGCTGGTGCGCGACAAGCGGCGCCTGCCGGAGGTGGCGGGGGTTGCCGACCTCCGGGGCGTGCCCCTGGCCACCGAGCGCGGCACCGGCGCAGCCAGCGCCCTGATCGGGCACGACAACCGCTTGCTGAGCGCACAGGTGCACCTGTACGAAAACGGCGTCAAGGCCGTGCAGGCGGTGTTGCAGGGCGAGGCGGCCGCCGCCTATGTCACGCGCGCGCAGGCGGAGTCCGCAATCTTCCAGGCGCAGCCGAGGTCCGAGCAGATGGCGATCGGCGAGCTCCCGCTGGCGGGCGTGCCGTCCCAGGGCTGGCTGGTGGGCATGGCCATCAAGGCCAGGAACGAGGAGCTGGGCCAGGCCCTGCAACAGGCCCTGCAGTCACTGCGCGGCAGCGGCGAACTGCTGGCGATTTTCAAGCAGCATGGCCTGACATTGACCGCGCCCTGACTGCGGCGCCAATGCAAAACCCTGGAATGCCTGCGCGGCCTTCCAGGGTTTTTCAACGCCATTCGTAGCGCATGCCGACGGTGAAGCTGCGGCCCATGCCGGGCGCGACGAAGCGCGAAGAGCCCATGTCGTCGCCGGGCCGGACCGCCACGCCGCCGGGGAAGGCGTCCTCGCTGCCAGTGGCGTAGGTGACGTAGCGCTTGTCGAGCAGGTTGTTGGCGCGCGCGTAGACCTTCCAGCCCGGATAGACCTGCCAGCTGGCACGGGCGTTGAACAGGCCGTAGCCGGCCACGGTGCCCAGCTTGGGGCGCGAGCCGCTCTCGTTGCCGGCCACCACCTGGGAGCCCATGGCGAGCCAGTCGCCACCCACGACCACGGTGGGCGTGGCGCGCCAGTCGGCCGATAGCTTGAACACATGGCGCGGCAGGGCGGCCATGCGCGTGCCGGGGTGGAACTCGTTGGGCCTGGCGGCCGTGCTCAGGGGGCCGAAGAGCACGCCGCTGCTCTGATAGGTGGCGTCCAGGTAGCTGTAGCTGGCGCGCATGTCCCAGGTGCCGCGCTGCACATGGACGCTGAGCTCCAGGCCCTGGCGGCGGGTCTTGCCGATGTTGTTGAAGAACCCCGCCTGCGAGATGCCCGCGCGCATGAAGGCGATGTCATCGTTGTTCACCGAGCGGAACAGGGCGCTGGTCAATAGCACGCCGTCGGCCGGGCGCAGCCGCGCGCCCAGCTCCAGCGTGCGGGTGACCACCTGCTGGAGGTAGGGGTCAGCCTGCAGGCCGGTCGGCAGTGTGCAGGGCTGGGCCGGGTCGGCGCAGCCGAGCTCCAGCGCGGTCGGCATGCGCGTGCCCTGCGACAGGCTGGCAAAGCCGGTGGCCGCCGGGGTGAAGGCGTGCGTGATACCGATGGCCGGGTTGAGCTTGCTGTAGGTGAAGCTCTCGCGCTCGTAGGGTGCTGGGTGCCCCAGGTCGTTGCGCACGCGGCTGTGGTTCCAGCGCGCCGACAGGCTCAGCTGCGTGTGTTCGGTCAGGCTGATGGTGTCGGCAGCGAAAAGCCCCAGGCGCGTGCTGCGTCCGCGCAGGGACACCTCGTGCTCCAGGTCCGATCCGGGGATAGTCTGGGTGACGCGGTTGGCGTCGAAGAGGGCTTCCTGCTGGTAATGGTCGTAGTCGGCCGTGCTGCCCGCCAGGTCGGCGCCCAGGGCCAGTTGGTGCGCGCCGGCCTGGCGCGTCCATTGCAGCGTCGTGCCGGCCTCGGAATACCGCGCCTGGCTCACGTTGAACACCGCGTTGTTGCGGATATAGCCCGGTGCCGCCGGGTTGGTGCAATGGGCGGTACCGGGTTTTTCGCAGCTCTCTATCCATTCGGCCCAGTTTCCGCTCACATCGCCGTTGCTGCCGTTGCGACGCGCAGAGCGGTGCCAGGCCACCAGCGAAAGCTGGTCGTTTGGGGTGATGGAGTGCGTCAGCTGGAAATTCAGCAAATCGCCACGGTTGCGGGTCTGATCGTGGAAGGTGTAGCCCGCGTTGGGCTGCATGTCGTACAGGCTCTGGTTGAGCAGGCCGTTGCCGGTCAAGTGGCTGCGGCCATGGGTGTAGCTCAGCGCCCAGGAGGTGTCGCCCAGATTGCGCCCGAGCTTGAGGAACAGGTTGCCCAGGTGGCCCGGCGAGCGCTCGCGCCAGCCGTTCTCGTCGAACCAGGTGCCGGCGACATAAGCGTGCCAGCCCTCACCCCACCGTGCGCCATGGCCGAATTCGACACGCTTGCGCGCATGGCTGCCAAAGGACACATCGACCTCCGTGCCCGGGTGCGTCAAGCCCGACTTGGTGCCCAGCACCAGCGCCCCGCCCAGGGTGTTGAGGCCGAACAAAGGGTTGGTGCCGGGAATCAGGGCCACATCGGCCAAAGCCATCTCGGGCACCAGATCCCAGTCCATGACATCGCCCAGCGGCTGGTTGATGCGCACGCCGTCCAGGTACACCGACAGGCCCTGGGGCGAGCCCAGCAGGGGCGACAGGCGGTGGCCGCGGTAGCTCAGGTCGATCTGGTAGGGGTTGCCCTGGATGTCGGCGCTGACGACGCCGGGCATGCTGCGGTTGAGGAAGTCGGCCAGGTTCGTGGCCCCGGCGCGCTCGATCTGGGCGTCGCTGCGCATTTGCGCATTGCCGGGGTATTGCTCCACCGATACGTCCAGGCCGGGCAACGGCGCCTGGTGCACCACTTCCACCTGCGGCAGGCGGTGGACCTTGTCGATGTCGACGGCCTGCGCGGCCGCCGCTGCGGGCAGGGTCGAGAGCAGGGCCAGCCAGAGACGGTCGGGCCTCGATGGGGTCTTGTTCATGGAGGTGCTGTCGTTGCGTGGCACGGAGGGTGAGTCCGCTGGTGGCAAAAAATATGGGCGGGCGCGCCCGGCCCCATGGCCGGGAACGTGCCGCCAGCGGCATCAAAGACCCGTCACTTCATGATCTTGAAGGTCCAGACCGAGCCGCCCTGCTCCAGGAAGTTGACCTTCTTGGCCACCTCACCGCCCCACAGCGGCACCGCACCGCCCCAGCCGGAGACCACGCTCAGGTACTGCTCGCCGTCCTGCGTCCAGGTGATGGGCGGGGCCACCACGCCCGAGCCGGTCTGGAACTGCCACACCACCTTGCCGCTCTTGGCATCGGCAGCCTTGAGGTAGCCCTCGGGCGTGCCCCAGAACACCAGATCGCCGGCCACCAGCACGCCGCCCCACAGCGGCGCCTCGTTCTTCACCTCCCAGGCCACCTTGCCGGTCTTGGGGTCGATGGCGCGCAGCGCGCCAATGTGGTCGTCGAACAGCGGCTTGATCGTGAAGCCCGCGCCCAGGTAGGCCGCGCCCTTCTTGTAGGTGATGGGCTCGTTCCAGATTTCCATGCCCCATTCGTTGGTGGGCACGTAGAACAGGCCGGTCTTGGGGCTGTAGGCCATGGGCATCTGGTTCTTGCCGCCCAGGAAGCCGGGGGCGGCAAAGACCGACTTGCCCTTCTTGCCATCGGCATCCTGGGCCGTGGGGTCGCCGGGGCGGTTTTCGGCCACGAAATTGGGGCGGCCCGTCTTCAGGTCGATGTCCGTGGCCCAGGTGATCTTCTTCACGAAGGGGAAAGCGTTGAGCAGCTTGCCGTTGGCCGCGTCCATCACGTAAAAGAAGCCATTGCGGTCGGCCTTGGCACCCACGCGCTTGCCATCCATGTCGAAGGTGATGAACTCGTTCACGCCGTCGAAGTCCCAGCCGTCGTTGGGCGTGGACTGGTAGTGCCAGACGATCTTGCCGGTCTTCACGTCCAGCGCCAGGGTGGAGGCGGAGTACAGGTTGTCGCCCTTGCGCACATGGCTGTTCCAGGGGCCGGGGTTGCTGGTGCCGATGTAGGCCAGGCCCGTCTTGGGGTCGTAGCTGCCGCCCAGCCAGGTGGAGGCGCCGCCGGTCTTCCAGGTCTCGCCCGGCCAGGTGGCATTGAGCGTGCCGGTGATGCCGTTTTCCTTGCCGTCCTTGTAGCCCATATGGCCTTCGACGGTGGGGCGGGTCCACAGCAGCTTGCCGGTCTTGGCGTCGCGCGCATCGACGCGGCCGACCACGCCGAACTCGCCACCGGAGTTGCCGGTGATCACCATGCCGTCGACCACCAGCGGCGCGGCGGTGTAGCTGTAGCCTGCCTGGTAGTCATCGATCTTCTCGCGCCACACCACCTTGCCCGTGTCCTGGTTCAGCGCCACCAGCTGCGCATCGAGCGTGCCGAAGATCACCAGGTTGTCGTACAGCGCGGCGCCGCGGTTGACCACGTCGCAGCAGGGCATGATGCCCTCGGGCAGGCGGTGCTCGTACTTCCAGAGCTTCTTGCCAGTTTTGGAATCGAGCGCAAAGATGCGCGAGTACGAGGCGGTGACGAACATCTTGCCGTTGTGCACCAGCGGCTGGCTTTCCTGGCCGCGCTGCTTCTCGCCGCCGAAGGACATGGCCCAGACGGGCGTCAGCCGGTTGACGTTGCCTTCATTGATGCCGGTGAGGGCGGAAAAGCGCTGTCCCTGCGTCCCCAGGCCCCAGGACAACACGTCGTCCGGCGTGTTCGCGTCGTCATGGATCATCTTGTCGGTCACGACCGCGCCGGCCTGGCCGGCCGCGAGCATCACCAGCAAACTCAATAGCGTGCGTTTCATCGTTTGTCTCCTGTGTTGTGGGAAAAGCCATGTCAGTGCGCCACGCCCAGGCTTGGACGTGAACCCTTGGCGATGAAAGATGCGCAATATCCATGCCACAGAGGCAGGCGCCGCGCCGCGCGGCCTGCGCAGGGCAGCCCCGGGGCAGGCTGCGGGCAGGCGTTGTTTCGTGGAGCAAGTCCCTGTGAACAGGTTGCTCCAAAAGGCAACATGCGCTCGGCGCATTCACTGTGGTGGCCGCGTCAGCGCCCTCCGTTCATAGGCGGGGTACCACTGCACCAGGCTGCGCTGCAGTTCGGCCGGCTGCGCCGCCCAGCTGGCGAATCGGCTGGGTATGGGTGTGTGCAGCAGTTCACTCAAGTCCACCCCTTGCGGGGCGCTGCCCTCCAGCAGGGCCGTGAGCCATTGCAGCCAGTCGCGCGTCTGGGCGATGCCCTGCAAGCCCCTGTCCACGGGGCCATGGCTGGGCACCAGCAGCTTGAACTGGCCCTGCTGGCGCCATTGCTCCAGGGTCGCCAGGCTTTGCAGCCATTGGGCGAAATGGGCGTGCGGGGTGGTGGGTACGCGCTCGGCAAACACCAGGCCGCCGGCAAACAGCACACCGCTGGTAGCGTCCAGCAGCACCAGGTCGTCCTGCGTGTGGCCTTGCAGGCGGCGCAGCTCCAGGCGGTGCGTGCCCAGGGTGAAAGCCTTGGGCTCCAGCGCCTCGCGCGCGGGCGTCGGCTCGGTGCCCTTCATCCAGTCGCCGCACAGGCGGTACAGGTTGTCGGCGTAGCCCCCGCCCTCGGCACGCATGCCCGCGATGCTGCCCGCCAGGGCCTGTGTGGCAACGCCGCCCCAGGCCTGATTGCCGAAGAAATAGTCGGGGTGCAGGTTGAGGTTGAGCACCATGCGCACGGGCTGCGGCGTGACGGCCGCAATGGCCCGGCGCTGCTGCTCCCCGTACAGGCGCGAGGGCCCGGTGTTGACGACGACGACCCCATCGCCGGTGGCGATGAACGCGGTGTTGATGATGTTGCAGCCGTTGGCGGGCAGGAAGTCGGCCACCGCGCCCTCGATCACCCAGGTGTCGGCGGCGATCTGGCGCGGCTGCAGGCGGTAGTCCAGCCGGGTCTGGTCGGGTGCCTGGCGGGTGCCTTGCGCCACGGCCGCCGTGCAGCAGGCCAGCGCAATGGCGAGGATGCTCCACGCTTTCATGCCCGCACCCCGGCATCGATGCGGTTGCCGTTGTTGTCCTGGCCGACGAGGCGGAACTCGCGCGGGCCTTGCGCGGGCATCTCCAGCGTGATGAGCGGGTTTTCCGACACCGGCTCGTGCAGCGCCAACCGCCACCAGGGCTGGTCGCCGGCATCGCGCAGCTCCAGCTGCTCGATGTAGAACGCCGGTATGCCCGCCACGAGGCCGGTATCCATGGGGTGCATGACCTGCAGGCGCAGGCGCCGGCTGGCGTCGGCGAGGTTGGTGAAAAAGCGGGCCTGCACCTGGTTGAGCGTCTGGCTCCAGGAGCCGTCGGCGCGTGTCACGCCCGGCACGGTGCAACCACCGCCCGCCGCCTGCACCATGACCCCGCCCGCATGCCATTGCCCATCGTGCGTCTGCACCAGGCAGCGGATCGGCGAGGCCTGCTCCAGCCGGATGCGAAACGCCAGCAGCGGCAGCGCGCGCAGCGGCTCGAAGGTCAGTACTTCACGGATGGGGTTGCGGTCGGCAATGACGATCATTCGGGCAATGCCACCGCCCTGTGCCTGCAGCGCACGGGCGTCGATCTGCAGCGGGACGTTGAGCGCGTCGTCGGCAAAGGCGGGGGCGCGCACGAGGACCTTGTCGGTGAACCGCGCCTGCGCATTGCCCAGGTATGTCTTGCGCAAATCCGGCCATTGCATGGACCCCAAGGGGTCGCCCCCCGTGGGGTCTTCAGTGGCCTGGGAAGGCAGGGCCACCATGCCCCACAACCCTGTCAGCAGTACGTTGCGGCGGTTCGCCATGGTGAATGCCCTTCAATTTTCATAGCTGCTTGCGCTGGATGCGCAAGGGCTGAAGCCGTTTCTTGCTTAATTCCTGCAGCTGCTCTGGGCCGCATCCATGCCCAGGGTGTCCAGCGCCTCGCCGGCACGCAGCCATTCGCCCAGCGGCGCCATGGCGGCCACGGCGTCGCCATGGGACAGGAGGACGGGTTGGCGCAATTGCCCGTCCCAGGGGCGGAATGTCAGGCGCTGGCCCTTGAAGCCATCGAGCGCCACCGCGCCGCTGCGCAGTCTTTGCAACTGCTGCGCCACGCTGGACTGGGGCGCGTCGACCAATGCGGCAACCACGGCCTTGCCCGCCATCCAGGCGGCCCAGTCCTGGCCCTGCATGGGGCGCTGCGCGAGCTTGGCGAAGCGCCGGTTGAGCTGCGCCCCGCCATAGCGCTGCCACTGCGGGTGCCAGGCCTGCGCCACCAGGCCGGCCGCGCCGACCACCGGGCGTGGCCATTGCGTGGCATAGGGCACGCCACGGGCAAATTCGCCATCGCTGTCGAGCACGGCGACCACGTCGTAACCGGGCTCGCTGCTGAGCTTGCGCACATTGGCCAGGTCGCGTTCATTCGCTTCGCCGCTGAGCTTGAAGGCCCTGGTCTGCACGGCCTCCAGGCCATGGCGCGGCAGCGCGCGCGCCCAGGCCGCTGCCAGCGGTGCATCGGCCGGCTGCGTGCCCCGCAGCACCAGCAGCTTGCGCCATTGGCGCGCGGCCAGGAACTGGGCCAGGGCGTCGGCCTCCATCTGCTGGCTGGGGGCGGTGTGCAGCAAGTACGGGGCACAGCCCTCACCACGCAGGCTGTCTTCGGGCAGTCCTGTATTGAAGACCACCATGTCGCCAAGGACGTCAGGGCCGCTGCGCACCAGCGCGCGCAGCGGCGCTTCGGGCAGGTCGGCCACGATATGCACGACCTGGGCTGCCTTGAGCTCCTGCAGTGCCCGGGGCAGGTCGGCGGCACTGGGCAGCACCAGGTCGCGCACGCTCAGTTCCAGGCCCGCGTCCTGCAGTTCCAGCGCCGTGTCTTCCACCGCCAGTTCCACGCCCTGCAGGGCGCGGCCCTGGGGCTGGTTGGGGTAGGCCAGCTCCAGGCGGCGCTTGGCATAGCGCGCGTCGTCGGCCACGGAGATCACGGCCAGCGTCACCTTGCGCGCCGTGGCAGCCTGCAGCGGCAGGCCATACGCGAGCATGCTGCCTACTGCTAGCAACTGCAGCGTTTTTCGCATGGCTTTCATGGCTCGACCAGCACGCTCGACGGCGTACGCCCCGTGGGCACGGTGCGCAGCGGCTTGGCCGCGGCCGTGTCGATCAGCGTCAGCTCGTCCGACAGGCCGTTGGCCACGTACAGCGTCTTGCCATCCGGGTGCATGGCCAGGCCCCAGGCGCGCCGACCCACGGGCACCTGGTGCGTGACGGTCTTGTCGGCCGCATTCACGCGCGCCACGCGGTTGGCGCGGCCCAGGCCCACCCAGACACTGGCGCCGTCGGGGCTGATGGCCATGCCCACGGGGGTGATGTCGGTCGTGGGCACGCCCGGCACGTTGAAGGCGATCTTGTGCTTGACCTGCTGGCTGGTGGTGTCGATCACGGCCACCGAGGCCTCCAGCTCATTGGTCACCCAGAGTTCATTGGCGGCAGCCAGCAGCGCCAGGCGGCGCGGGCGCTTGCCGGTCTTGATGGTCTTCACGACCTTGTGCTGCGCCAGGTCGATGAGGTGCACCGCGTCGGCGGCCTCGGAGGTGACGTAGGCAAATTGGCCATCGGCCGTGACCAGCACGCCCTCGGGCTCCTTGCCGGTTTGCACCTGGAACAGGGGCTTCTTGCCGGCGATGTCGTAGGCGGCGAGCACGTTGTCGTCCTCGATCGACACGTAAGCGGTCTTGCCATCGGGGCTGAGGTCGAAGATCTCCGGGCTCTCGCCCACGGGCACGGTGGCGACGAGCCTGCCCGCCGTCACATCGACGATGCCCAGCTGGTCGCTGTCGCCGCAGCTGACGATGATCTGGGCATGCCCGGGCAGGAACATCATGTGGCGCGGGCGCTGGCAGACCGCTATCTCGCCCAGGCGGTCGCCCCGGGTGTTGAACACCTGCAGCCGGTGGTCTTTCTCGTTGGACACATAGACCCTGTCGGGCACGCCCGTGGCCTGTGCTGCAGGGATGGATGCCAGGCAGACCAGTGCCGCCAGGGCCCAGGAAAGCGGGCGTTTGCGGTGCAGTGGATGGTGTGGCTTGGGGGCTGTGCCTGCCATGGGAATGTCTCCGGTGTTGTTGTGGGGGTCGCTGCCGGCACCATTGCGGGTGTCACAGCGCTTGTGTCAATTTGGAGCAACGGAGCGAGCCCAGCGCATGCGCTGCAGCAGCGGTTCCTTCATGACGAGCTGGTGGTACAGGAAGGCCAGTGCATGCAGTGCGATGAGCAGTATCAGGGCTACCGCCGACACCTGGTGCACGCCGCTGAGCAGTTCCTTGGCGCCGTCCCAGCGCTCGGTGATCTTGGGCAGTTGCATGCCGAAAAAGCGTATCGGGTAGCCGGAAAACACCGAACCCAGAAAGCCCGACAGCGGCAGCACCAGCATCAGCAGGTACAGCAACCCATGCGCAGCACTGGCCGCCAGCTGCAGGTGGCGCGCCTGCGGCAAGGCGGCCACGCGCGGGCGCAGCAGTGCCCAGGTCAGGCGCAGCACGATGAGCAGGCCCAGCACCATGCCCCATGACTTGTGCACGTTGAACCAGGCCGCACGCAGGCCGCTGCTGTCCTTGGGCAGTCCGATCATCCACAGGCCCAGGGCGATCTGCCCCAGGATCAGCGCGGCCATGAGCCAGTGCAGGAGGACGGAAAAACGGTCGTAGCGGGACTGCTGCATGGAAGAAACCTCCTGTCGCTTGGGCCTGCTAACAGGCCCTAATCAAGTAGATCGGGCGGCAGCAGGTTCTTCTTGCGGTAGATGGTGTTGCGTGAAACACCGAGCGCCTTGGCCGCTGCCGACACATTGCCCTTGTGCAGCCGCAACATCTGTGCCATGGCGTTGATGGTCACGTCCTGCAGGCTTTGGTTGTCTTCGCCGGGGTCATCGGCGGCGGGGGCCGGCGGCGCGCCCACGCAGGGCACGAGCGGAGGTTCCTCCGCCGGCAGGGGAATGGCCACGGGACGCAGGGGCGCGCGCAGCTCGTCGAGGAAGTCGTCGGGCAGGTGCGCCAGACGGATGATGCCGTCGTCGTCCACCATCACGGTCGCCGTGCGCAGCAGGTTGTGTAGCTGGCGCACATTGCCGGGCCAGTGGTAGGCCTGCAGCAGTTCCATTACCTCGGGGGCGATGGCGATGTCCACGCCGCCATCGAGCGCGTGCAGCACCTTCTTCACCACGACCTCGAAGTCGCTGCGCTCGCGCAGCGCCGGCAGGCGCACGACCAGGCCGTTCAAGCGGTAGTACAGGTCCTCGCGGAAGTCGCCGCGCGCGATCAGCTCCTTGAGGTTCTTGTGCGTGGCGCTGATGACGGTGACATCGACCTCCACCTCCTTGCCGGCCCCCAGGGGACTCACCTTGCGTTCCTGCAGCACACGCAGCAGGCGCGCCTGCAGGTGCTTGGGCATGTCGCCGATTTCGTCGAGGAACAGCGTGCCGCCATGGGCCTGCTGGATCTTGCCCGGCGCGCCCTTCTTGCGCGCGCCGGTGAAGGCTCCCTCCTCGTAGCCGAAGAGCTCGGCCTCGATCAGCGTGTCGGGGATGGAGGCGCAGTTGACGGCCACGAAGGGCTGGCGTGCGCGGGCCGAGTCGTGGTGTATGGCCTGTGCCAGCAGGTCCTTGCCGGTGCCGGTCTCGCCCAGGATCATCACGGGAATGTCGCGGTCGACCACCTTGCGCAGCTTGGCGATGACGCCCGACAGCTGCGCATCGCCCGTGTCCAGGTATTGCAGGGACGACAGCTGTGTCGTGCGCGCCGCATTGCCGTTGCCGCAGCTGCTGCGCGCCGCCGGCGTGCCGCTGTCGGCCAGTGGCGAGACGATGGGTGTGGCCCAGGGGCCGGAGGGCTTAACCTCGGTGCGGCACCAGACCGTGACGCCGTTGTGCAGGCACAGCTGGCGCGGTGCCGCGTTGGGACTGCCGAAAAGCTCGAACAAGGCCGATATCGGCAGGTTGAAGAGCGAGGGGAAGGTGTGCGCCTGCAGGCCGCCGAACGACATGCCGAGCTGGAACTGCGCGCTGCGGTTGGCCGAGACGAAACGTCCCTCGGGTGTGAAGGCCGCGATGCCCTCGACCAGCGTGCCCAGGAATTCAGGGCGGGAATGGAAATGCACGCGCACGGCCTTTGGGAAGCTGCTCGCGAACATGTGGTTCTCGATCATCTGCGCCGACATGCGCACCAGCGCCAGCGTGTGCTGGTGGTAGCTGCGGTGGTCGCCGGACACGTCCAGCGCGCCGACGATCTGCCCGTAGGGGTCGAGAATTGGCGCGCACGAGCAGGTCAGCGCATGGTTGGCGTTCATGTAGTGCTGGTCGCCGTGCACCGTGACGGCGTGCTGCGTCGCGAGGGCCGTGCCGACGGCGTTCGTGCCTCTGGTCTGTTCGCTCCAGTCCATGCCCGGCACCAGGGCCACGCGGTCGGCTTTCTCCAGGAAGTCGTTGTCGCCCATGGAGTGCAGCACCATGCCCTGGGCCGAGGTCAGCAGCACCATGCTGTGGGTGTTGGCGATCTGGCCGTACAGCGTTTCCATGACCGGCACGGCATGCTGGAAGAGAAAGCGGTTTTCCTCCAGGGCCCCCTTCAGGTGGCTGGCCGCCAGGCCCGAATAATCGGGCCGGTCGTCCGACGCGATGCCGAAGGCCTTGGAGCGCAGGTGTGCCTGGTCGATCAGTGCGACGGCATCCTGCTCAGGCGCCACATTGGCTTGCCCGACCAGCCTGGTTTCCATTTTGTCTCCTGACCCCGGGACATCTGTTGGCCCGGAAGCTTTGTTGTATCGCACTGTTCGCCAGGCATGCGCGCAGGCATTTGCATTGGCATGGCCGCAAATTGTCCTGGGCATGTGAATGCTTGACAACTGGCAATGTCCCCTATGGAAAGCAAGAAGTTTGCCAGTGGTGGGGTGGCGCCATGGCTGCGCGGCCCTGCCCTTGCGGAGGGTGTCGTCTCTGCGGCCCTTGTCGATACAAGGAAAAATAGCCTCCAGCCCTTGTGTAAAAAGCGCTGGAGACTATGAAAAAGAGAGCCGTAACCGCGATCGGGATGGGTCAGAACTGGTAGCCCAGGCTCATGCCCGCCATCCATTGCCGCCCGGGCGCGGCCTCGTAGTAGCGGCCATTGCCCTCGTTCACGATGACGGAGCCGACGTATTTCTTGTCGGCCAGGTTGTCGATGCGCGCGAAGGCATTGAGCTTCCATGGGCCCCACTGCCGGGTGTAGCCCGTGCTGAGGGCCAGCACGCCGTAGCCCGGGGCCTGGGCGCTGTTGCTGTCGTTGGCGGCAATGGCGCTGACGTGCCGCCAGTCGGCGCCTATGCGCCAGTCGTCGTGGGGGCGCCAGTCCAGTCCGATGGCGGCCTGGGTGCGGGCCGTGCCGGCAATGCGCTTGCCCGCGGGCACGCAGCTGCCCTTGCTGTCGCAGATGCCGTCGCGCAGCTTGGCGTCCAGCACGGTGAGCGCCGCATTGAGCTGCCACTGGCGCGCCAGCTGCAGCTGGGTGGCCAGTTCCGCACCCTGGCGGCGCGTGCGCCCGGCATTGCGGTAGGTGGCGCGCCCGCCGGTGTTGTCGGCGGCGACGATTTCGTTCTTGGTGTCGGTGTGGAACAGCGCCGCCGTCCATTGGCCGCGCAGCACATCGCCGGCGATGCGCTGGCGCAGGCCGATCTCGGCGCTGGTGGAGGTGGCGGGTTGCAGGCCGAAGTTCAGGCCAGGCAGGCCGCCGGGGCGGTAGGAGATCTCGTTGAACGTGGGCGTTTCCATGCCGCCGCCGACCGAGGCATAGACCTGGGTGGCGGCATTCAGCGCATGCTGCAGCGACAGCATGGGCAGCCAGCGCCGGAAGCGCGTGCTGCCGCTGTCGTCGCCATTGCCGGGGACGATGTAATGGTCGCGCGAGACGAACTTCACATTGCTCCAGCGCAGGCCGGCATCGAGCTTCCAGCGCGGTGCAAAGGCCCAGCTGGCCTGCAGGTAGGGGTCGGCGTTGTTCAGCGTGTTGCGCTCGTCGCGGCGCAGCGCGCCCATCACCCCCAGCTGCTTGCCCAGGAAGTTGTTGTAGCCCTGGCGGTCTTCCTCCACCACGTTGGCGGCCAGGCCCAGCACCAGGTTCAGGGGGGCATCCGCGAGCTGCGCGTCATGCGCCCAGCGCAGATCCATGCCGCCGTAGTCGCGACCCAGGTCGATCACGCCGCCGGCGCTGGTGGCGGGTTTTTGCGCGGCCACCGGGGTGGACTGGTACTGGGTGATGTGGCGCTGGCCGGCATAGACCATGAGGCGCAGCGCGTTGGCGGCGTCCACACGGAAGTCGTAGGCCAGGCCGACCTGGGTCTGGCGCATGTTCTTGCGCGTGTTGAAGTCCAGCGGCCCCTGCGCGGTGGCGCGCGGGTTGGCCCGCCAGTCGGCCGGGGTGACGCCGCCGGGGTCCTGCGCATCCACGTTCACATGGTTGGCCACCAGCATCAGGTGGCTGCTGTCGCCGGGGTCCGTGTCCAGGCGGGCGTTGAACTGGTTCTTGTCGGCTGCGCTCTGGGGGCGAAAGCCATCGGTCAGGAAGCGGCTGGCGCTGACCACGTAGCCCACGCCGCCCTGCTCGCCCTGGGCCTTGAGGCCCAGGCGCTTCTGCCCATTGCTGCCCATGGCGAAGCTGCTGTCCACGCGCGGGCGACCCTCGCCGCGCTCGGTGTAGGCGTTGATGACACCACCCGAGGCATTGCCGTACAGCGCGGAGTAGGGCCCGCGCAGCACCTCGATGCGTTCGACCGACTGCAGGTCGATGTTGCTGGTCTGGCCCTGGCCGTCGGGCATGGTGGAGGGGATGCCATCCACAAAGATCTGCACGCCGCGCACGCCGAACGTGGAGCGCGCGCCGTGGCCGCGTATCGACAGCTGCAGGTCCTGCGCGTAGTTCTGGCGGTTCTGCAGCAGCAGCCCGGGTGTGCCGGACAAGCCTTCGGACAGGTTGACTTGCCACTGGCGGTCCCGCAGCCGGTCGCCATCGACGATGGTGACTGCGGCCGGCGTGTAGTCCAGGGGCGACTGCACCAGCGTGCTGCGCACGGTGACATCGGGCAGGGCAGGGGGCGCCGCGGCACCGGTTTGGGCGGCAGCACCCTGGGCCAGCGCCATCAGGCTGGCCACGGTGGACAGGCGCAGGGGCCAGCCGGCGCAGAGGCAGAGACGGACGACATGCATGGAAGATCCCTCGCTTTATTGCGATGAACGAGAAGCAGGACTGCAATCGTCCCCCCACGCCCTGCCAAGAAAAACCCGGCCCTCAGCGACGGGCTGGGGCCGGGTGGCGGACGGTTTAGAAGAAGCCAGCGCCTTTGGGTTGTAACTTACCGGCAGGTTCTTGGTTGGCTGGTAGTTCGACAGCGCCTGCTTGCGGTTCTCGCGGCCGATGCCCGACTTCTTGTAGCCGTCGAAGGCCGGGCGCGCGGGGTACAGGTGGTCGGCCTGCGCGGCGTGGGCGACGGCCGGCGCCACCCACTTGCCGCCGATGAAGTTGTCGTACTTCTGGCGATAGGGATGCGCAAGGTCGAGGTTGAAGCGCTCGGGGTCGAACATGTCCATTTGAGTTTCCTGGAGGTGGGCCGCAGTGGATGGTTCGGCTGTTCGGGGAGTAATCAAGCTTCGTGCCAACCCGTTTGCCTGGGGGTGGATGGGTTTCCTGTCACAACCCATCGCCCGGGTGTTCCAGATTGGGTCAGTGGTGTGCAGGTTTGTGACGCCGCCGCGGGAGGCGGGCTCTGAGAGCCTGTTCACGATCTCCCAGGGGTCGCGCAGCGGTCTTTGCGCGATGGGATGCAAGGCGCGGTGTGCAGTGGATAGCCCGGCTATCCACAAGCGCCGCAACGCCGCAGACCGCCCGCAAAGACCACTGCCCGATGGGTTGGAGCGAAATCGGGCGACAAGGCCGCCCCGGCCGCTTGCATGGGCACAAGCCCATGCGGCGCACCCGAAGCATCCACTCATCCCGATTGCGCTCCAACGCGATCCCCTGCGAGATCGTGAACAGGCTCTTAGAGCCTTGATCCGGCGCAAGACGGAGCGGCCGGCCGCTACGGTTGCCGGTTGCCGAGCCGCGCGGCCTGCTGCCGGAACTCGGTGGGCGATGCGCCCGTCCAGCCCTTGAAGGCGCGCATGAAGCTCTTCTCGCTGGCAAAGCCCACCGCCTCGGCCACCTGTTTGATGGGGCGGTTGGAGCGGTGCAGCAGTTCGATGGCGCGGCGCTTGCGCACCTCGTCCTTGAGAGCCTGCAGCGACGTGCCTTCCTCCTGCAGCTGGCGGTGCAGGGTGCGCGTGGAGACATGCAGCTGGCTGGCCACCGTGGTGGCGTTGTGCGCGGTGTCGGGCGCGCTGGCCAGCAGCTGGCGCACGCTCTGTACCAGCAGGCGGTCGCGCCGGTACTGGTGCACGATGAGCGGCAACGCGTTCTGCAGCATGTGCTGCATGGCTGCCTCGTCACGGGCGAGCGGCAGCGCCAGGTAGCGCGCGTCGAAATGTACGGTCGCGTGCGACGCGCCGAAATGCGTGGGGCCGCTGAACAGCACGGCGTAGGCGGGGGCATGTGCCGGCGCGGGGAATGGGAATTCGGCCGCCAGCACGGGCAGGCGCGAGTCGATGAACCAGCTGCACACGCCCAGCGCGTTGCGCAGCGTGGTCACCAGGCAGAACTCACGCAGGTCGCCCAGGTCGCGGTGCTCGTGAATGGCCAGTCGGGCGCGGTTGCCCTCGGTATCCAGGCGCAGCACGATGTCATTGGTCAGCAGCGCATGGTGGCGGCACCAGCGCGCCAGCGCCAGGCCCAGCGTGGGTGCACTCAGCGAGGCGCGCGCCAGCAGTCCGTAGCTGCCCCAGGGCAGGCGACGCGAGAACCAGCCCAGCGCCTCGTCGTCCAGCTCGCGCATGGCACCGGCGGACAGCAGCTCCATCTGCCTGGCGGTGATGCGGTCTGTGGGGTCGGCGGCTTGTTCTGGCGTGATTTGCGCCTGGGCCAGCACCGCTGCCGGGTCCATGCCACGCACTGCGTAGGCGCGCACGATGGCTTGCACGAAAGCCATGGGCGTGGCAGCCGTCGAGGTACGTGCGTGGGGCGGTCTGGAGGCGGCGCTGGACATGGGTAAAGTTTGTCTCTGTGTGGCGTGATTTGCAACCATTCTGACCCACGGCGGTCACTCCGGCGACAGCACGCGGCGTATGCTGTGGGTCGATGTCAGCGGTGGGTTCCCCCTGCCGGCAGCCAGGAGACGACACATGGACCTCGCCAACCCGGCGGCCGCGCCCAGTCACGCGCGCGGCGCCACCGACAGCCCCTTGATCGAGCAGACGCTGGGCGACTTCTTTGCCACCATGGCAGGGCGCCAGCCCACGCGGGAGGCGTTGGTCAGCCGCCACCAGGGCCTGCGTTACACCTACGCCGAGCTGCACCAGGCGGCGCGCCAACTGGCCAGTGCGTTGCTGGGCCTGGGGCTGGACAAGGGTGACCGCGTCGGCATCTGGTCGCACAACAACGCCGAATGGGTGCTCATGCAGCTGGCCACGGCGCAGGTGGGTCTGATCCTTGTGAACATCAACCCGGCCTATCGAACGGTCGAGGTGGAGTACGCGCTGAACAAGGTGGATTGCAAGGCGCTGGTCACCATGCCCAGCTTCAAGACCAGCGACTATCTGGGCATGTTGCGTGAGCTGGCCCCCGAGCTGTCGCTGTGCCGGCCGGGCCTGCTGGCCGCCAAGCGTCTGCCCACGCTGCGCACGGTGGTGTGGATCGATGTGGCAGGGCTGGGCGAGGAGCAGCCCGGCATGCTGCGTTTTTCAGCACTGATGGCACGCGGCAATGCGGGCGACGCACGTATCGATGCCATTGGCGCCGCGCTGAAGAACACTGACCCGATCAACATCCAGTTCACCAGCGGCACCACGGGGTTTCCCAAGGGCGCTACGCTGACGCACCGCAACATCCTGAACAACGGTTTCTTCATCGGCGAGTGCATGAAGCTCACGCCCGCCGACCGGCTGTGCATTCCCGTGCCGCTGTACCACTGCTTTGGCATGGTGCTGGGCAACCTGGCCTGCATCACGCATGGCAGCACCATCGTCTATCCGAGCGACGGCTTCGACCCTTTGCTGGTGCTGGAGACGGTACAGGCCGAGCGCTGCACCGGCCTGCATGGCGTGCCCACCATGTTCATCGCCGAGCTGGACCATCCGCGCTTTGCCGAGTTCGACCTGTCCAGCCTGCGCACCGGCATCATGGCCGGCAGCCCCTGCCCGATCGAGGTCATGAAGCGCGTGCAGGCCGACATGCACATGTCCGAGGTCACCATTGCCTATGGCATGACCGAGACCAGCCCCGTGAGCTGCCAGAGCGACGCCGACACGCCTTTGGAAAAGCGCGTGTCCACCGTGGGCCGCGTGCAGTCGCACCTGGAGGTGAAGATCGTCGATCCCGAGACCGGCGCTGTCGTGCCGCGCGGTGAGCGCGGCGAGCTGTGCACCAAGGGCTATTCGGTGATGCATGGCTACTGGGGCGACGAGGCCAAGACCCGTGAGGCCATCGACGAAGGCGGCTGGATGCACACGGGCGACCTGGCCACGATGGACGCCGAGGGCTACGTGAACATCGTTGGCCGCATCAAGGACATGGTGATCCGCGGCGGCGAGAACCTGTACCCGCGCGAGATCGAGGAATTTTTGTACCGCCACCCGCAGGTGCAGGACGTGCAGGTGGTGGGCGTGCCCGACGAAAAATACGGCGAGGAGCTGTGCGCCTGGATCATCGCCAAGCCCGGCACCCGCCCCACCGAGGACGACATCCGCGCCTTCTGCAAGGGCCAGATCGCGCATTACAAGGTGCCGCGCTACATCCGTTTCGTCACCGGCTTTCCGATGACAGTGACCGGCAAGATCCAGAAATTCAAAATCCGAGACACCATGAAGGACGAGCTCGGTTTACAGGAAGGCAAAACCGCATGATTCTCGAATCCCAACTCAATCCGCGCTCGGCCGATTTCCAGGCCAATGCCGCCGCCATGCACGCCTTCGTCGATGACCTGCGTGCCCAGCTCGACAAGGTCGCCCAGGGTGGCGGTGACGCCGCGCGCGCCAAGCATGTGGCCCGGGGCAAGCTGCTGCCGCGCGAGCGTGTGCAGATGCTGCTGGACCCGGGCACGCCGTTCCTCGAACTGGCGCCGCTGGCAGCGCTCAACATGTACAACAACGACGCCCCCGGCGCGGGTCTGATCGCGGGCATCGGCCGTGTGAGTGGCGTGGACTGCATGATCGTGTGCAACGACGCCACGGTGAAGGGCGGCACCTACTACCCGCTCACCGTCAAGAAGCACCTGCGCGCGCAGGAAGTGGCGCAGCAGAACCACCTGCCCTGCATCTACCTGGTGGATTCGGGCGGAGCCAACCTGCCCAACCAGGACGAGGTCTTCCCGGATCGCGACCACTTCGGCCGCATCTTCTTCAACCAGGCCAACATGAGCGCCATGGGCATCTCGCAGATTGCGGTGGTCATGGGCAGCTGCACGGCCGGTGGCGCCTACGTACCCGCCATGAGCGACGAGTCCATCATCGTGAAGAACCAGGGCACCATCTTCCTGGGCGGCCCGCCGCTGGTGAAGGCCGCCACGGGCGAGGTGGTGAGCGCCGAAGACCTGGGCGGCGGCGACGTGCACACGCGCCTGTCGGGCGTGGCCGACCATCTGGCGCAAAACGACATGCATGCATTGCAGCTGGCGCGCAACGCCGTGCAAAACCTGAATAAGAACAAGGCTCCAGCACCTGCCGATAAAGCGCCAGTGGCTCCTGTATTTGCAGCAGAAGAACTGTATGGCGTGATCCCCGTGGACACGCGCAAGCCCTTCGATGTGCGTGAGATCATTGCCCGCATCGTCGATGGCAGCGAGTTCGATGAGTTCAAGGCGCGCTACGGCACCACGCTGGTCACAGGCTTTGCGCGCATCGAGGGCATGGCGGTCGGCATCATCGCCAACAACGGCATTCTGTTCAGCGAGTCGGCCCTGAAGGCCACGCATTTCATCGAACTGTGCTGCCAGCGCAAGATCCCGCTGGTGTTTTTGCAGAACATCACCGGCTTCATGGTCGGCCGCAAGTACGAGAACGAAGGCATCGCCCGCAACGGCGCCAAGATGGTCACGGCCGTGGCCACGGCCAGCGTGCCCAAGTTCACCATCATCATCGGCGGCAGCTTTGGCGCGGGCAACTACGGCATGTGCGGCCGGGCGTACTCGCCCCGCTTCCTGTGGATGTGGCCCAACGCGCGCATCAGCGTGATGGGTGGCGAGCAGGCGGCCGGCGTGCTGGCCACCGTCAAGCGCGACGGCATCGAGGGCAAGGGGGGGCAGTGGAGCATGGAGGAAGAAGAAGCCTTCAAGGCCCCCATCCGCCGCCAGTACGAAGACCAGGGCCATCCCTACTACGCCACGGCCCGCCTGTGGGACGACGGCGTGATCGACCCCGCCGACACGCGCCGCGTGCTGGCGCTGGGCCTTGCGGCCACGCGCAATGCGCCGATCGAGGATACGAAGTTCGGCCTGTTCCGCATGTAAGCCGGAGGCAATACCAATGTCTGCCCTTTCTATCCGCTACGACGGCTACCGCGCCACCATCACCCTGACCCAGCCCGAGGTGCGCAACGCTTTCAGCGACGAGGTGATCGCCGAAATCACTGCCGCCTTCACCGAGGTGGGCGCACGCGCTGACGTGCGCGCCGTGGTGCTGGCCGCCGAGGGCCCGGCCTTTTGCGCCGGTGCCAACCTCAACTGGATGCGCCGCATGGCCGACTACACGCGTGACGAGAACATTGCCGACGCGGGCAAGCTCGCAGAAATGCTGCGCGTGATCTACGAGTGCCCCAAGCCCACGATCGCGCGCGTGCAGGGCGATGTGTATGCCGGCGGCATGGGCCTGGTGGCCGCCTGCGACATGGCGGTAGCGGTGGACACGGCGGGCTTTTGCCTCAGCGAGGTGAAGCTGGGCCTCATCCCGGCCACCATCAGCCCCTATGTGATCCGCGCCATGGGTGCACGCGCGGCGCACCGCTACTTCCTCACGGCCGAACGCTTTGGCGCTGCCGAGGCGCTGCGCATCGGCTTTGTGCACGAGGTGGTGGCGCTTGATCAGCTCGATGCCAAGGTGGACGAACTGCTCAAGGCCTTGACCAGCGCCAGCCCCCATGCCGTGCGCGTGTGCAAGCAGCTCGTCATGGAGGTGGCCGAGCGCGAAATCAACGCCAGCCTGATCGCCGCCACGGTGGAAGGCATTGCCGACATTCGCGCAAGCGACGAGGGCAAGGAGGGCGTGCAGTCGTTCCTCCACAAGCGCAAGCCATCCTGGCTGCTTGCCTGAATTGCCCGTACCGAGCGACCACCATCATGGACACCCTCTGGCTCCACATCGTGCAGTGGCTCCACACGCTGGGGCTGCATGTCGATGGCGGTACCGCGCGGGCCGTGGGCGACGCGGCGGCCACGGCCACTGCGCGGCTCGACATGCCCAGCCTGCTGGCGCTCGCCGCCGCGCTGGGCTGGGCCAGCGGGTTCCGGTTGTATGCCGTGGTGTTCCTGGTCGGCATGATGGGTCTGCTGGGCTGGATGCCCCTGCCGCCCGGTCTGGCCATGCTGCAGCACCCGGTGGTGCTGATGGTCAGCGGCTTCATGCTGCTGGTGGAGTTCTTTGCCGACAAGGTGCCCTGGCTGGACAGTGCCTGGGACGCTGTGCACGCCTTCATCCGCGTGCCCGCGGGGGCGGCACTGGCCTTTGGTGTGTTTGGCGCCGACAACGCCACCATGGCGATTGCGGCGGGGCTGCTGGGCGGCTCGCTCTCGGCCACGGCGCTGGCCACCAAGATGACCACGCGCGCGGCGGCCAACACCTCGCCCGAGCCTTTTTCCAACTGGGGCTTGTCGTTCTTTGAAGACGGCCTGGTGGTGGCCGTGGTGTGGCTGGCCACGCAGTACCCGGTGGCGTTCGGCATCGCGCTGGTGGTGATGGTGATCGCTTCGGTGCTGCTGCTGGTGGTGCTGTTCAAGTTTCTGCACGCCGTGGTGCGGCGCCTTTCCTCTTTCTTTTCTGGCTCAGCCAAGGTGGCTTAAACATGTTCAACAAGATCCTCATTGCAAACCGTGGCGAGATTGCCTGCCGAGTTGCCGCCACCGCCCGCCGCCTGGGTGTGAAAACCGTGGCGGTGTATTCCGATGCCGACGCTAGCGCCAAGCATGTGGCCGCCTGCGACGAGGCAGTGCACATTGGTGGCAGCGCGCCCAAGGAAAGCTACCTGCGCTGGGAAGTCATTCTGGCGGCCGCCAAAGCCACTGGTGCGCAAGCCATCCACCCCGGTTACGGCTTCCTGAGCGAGAACGAAAACTTCGCCCAGGCCTGCGCCGATGCCGGCCTGGTCTTCATCGGCCCGCCTGCCAGCGCCATCAATGCCATGGGCCTGAAGGCCGAGTCCAAACGCCTGATGGAGCAGGCCCAGGTGCCCCTGGTGCCCGGCTACCACGGCGCCAGCCAGGACCGCGCCCTGCTGCAGGCCGAGGCCGACCGCATTGGCTACCCCGTGCTCATCAAGGCCAGCGCCGGTGGCGGTGGCAAGGGCATGCGTGCGGTGGACAAGGCCGAGGACTTTGCGGCGGCGCTCGACTCCTGCAAGCGCGAAGCCATCAACAGCTTTGGCGACGATGCGGTGCTGATCGAGAAATACGTGCAGCGCCCGCGCCACATCGAAATTCAGGTGTTTGGCGACACGCATGGCAATTGCGTTTATTTGTTCGAGCGCGACTGCTCGGTGCAGCGCCGCCACCAGAAGGTGCTGGAAGAAGCGCCCGCCCCCGGCATGACCGCCGAATTGCGCGCCCGCATGGGCGAAGCCGCCGTGGCCGCCGCGCGCGCCGTGCACTACGTGGGCGCGGGCACGGTGGAGTTCATCGTCGAGCAACCCGGCGGCTACGAGCACCCCGAGCAGATGAAGTTCTACTTCATGGAAATGAACACCCGCCTGCAGGTGGAGCACCCGGTGACCGAGGCGATCACCGGCCTGGACCTGGTGGAGTGGCAGCTGCGCGTCGCGTCCGGCGAACCCCTGCCGCTGCAGCAAGACCAGTTGCGCATCACTGGCCACGCCATCGAGGCGCGCATCTGCGCCGAGAACCCTGACAACCAGTTCCTGCCCGCTACGGGCACGCTCCACGTGTACCGCAAGCCGGCGCACAGCAGCTTTGCGCGCGCCGATGTGCGTGTGGACGACGGTGTGCGCGAGGGCGACACCATCAGCCCGTTCTACGACTCCATGGTGGCCAAGCTCATCGTGCACGGCGACACGCGCGAACAGGCGCTGGCGCGGCTCGATGAGGCCCTGGCGCAGACCCACATCGTGGGCCTGGCGACCAATGTGCAGTTCCTGCGCCGCGTGGCGCGCACCGCGTCGTTTGCCAAGGCCCAGCTCGACACCGCGCTCATCCCGCGCGAGCAGGCCGTGCTGTTCCACCAGGAGCCCGTCGGCCTGCCGCTGGCCGCTGCGGCTGCCGTGGTGCAAACCCTGCTGCGCGAGCGCGCCAGCGAAGGCGTGGACCCGTTCAGCCGCCGCGATGGTTTCCACACGCACGGCGTGGTGCAGCGCCGCTTTGAGTTCGAGTTTGGTGGCGAGCACGCCAAGGCCTGGCTGACCTATGAGCGTGGCGGCCGCCTGCATCTGGCCGTGGGCGAAGGCGCTGCGCAGGTGGCGGGCCCGCTGGCGTTCAATGCCGGCGCGCAAGGCGTAGAGCTGCAATTTGCCGGCCAGCGCACGCGCGCCGCCGTGTATGCGCAGGGCGAGGTGGACCATGTCTTCACCCCGCTGGGCGCCACGCAGATCACCGCCATCGACCTGCTAGCCCATTCGGGCGAGGCAGCGGCCGAGGGCGGGCGCCTCACGGCCCCCATGCCCGGCAAGGTGGTGTCGTTTGCCGTGCAGGCGGGCGATGCCGTGACGAAGGGCCAGCCGCTGGCGGTGATGGAAGCCATGAAGATGGAGCACACCATCGCGGCACCCGCCGATGGCGTGGTGCAGGAGCTGCTGTACGCACCCGGCGACCAGGTGACCGAAGGGGCAGAGCTGCTCAAGCTGGTGGTGGCCGAGAAGGCGTAAGCCCCATCGGGGCACCCCGTGCGTGACAGCGCGCAGGGTGCAATGCCGTTACCCTTGGGCGCCATGAAAATCACCTTTTGCTGTACCGATACCAAGGCCGAGCCCTGGCTTCAGGGGCTGGCCGCCGCGCTGCCCGGCGCTGACATCTCCGTGTGGCAACCTGGCGCGCCGCAGGCCGACTACGCCGTGGTCTGGGCGCCGCCCCAGCAGTTCATGGACGAGCAGACGGGCCTCAAAGCGCTGTTCAACATCGGCGCGGGCGTGGATGCCCTGCTCAAGCTGCGCCTGCCTCCTGATGCGCTGGTGGTGCGCCTGGACGACGCGGGCATGGCCGTGCAGATGGCCGAGTATGTGTGCCACGCGGTCATCCGCCATTTCCGCGAGTTCGACGGCTACGAGGCCGACACCCAGGCGGGCCGCTGGGGCTATCGCAAGCCCCGCCTGCGCAGCGATTTTCCCGTCGGCGTGATGGGCCTGGGCGTGCTGGGCGAGCGCGTGGCCAAGGCGCTGGCGCAGTTTGACTTTCCGATCAACGGCTGGAGCCGCAGCCCGAAGGCCATCGAGGGTGTGCGGGCCTTCACGGGCGCTGAGCAGTTCAACGATTTTCTGGCCGCCAGCCGCGTGTTGGTCAACCTCCTGCCCCTCACGCCCGACACCACCGACGTGATCAACAAGGACACGCTGGCCCGGCTGCAGCCCGGCGCCTACGTCATCAACGTGGCGCGCGGAGCGCATCTGGTGGACGAGGATTTGCTGGCCGCCATCGACAGCGGCCAGGTGGCGGGCGCCACGCTGGATGTGTTCCGCACCGAGCCGCTGCCCGCCGGCCACCCGTTCTGGACGCACCCCCGCATCACCGTCACGCCGCACACCTCGGCGCGCACATTGCGCGATGAAAGCATCGCCCAGATCGCGTGCAAGATGGCGGCGCTGGAGCGGGGCGAGGCCGTGGCAGGCATTGTCAACCCCGCGCGCGGCTACTGAGCCAGGGCACCCCGCCGCGCGGTTTTCAATCCACCGTCACGCCTGCATCGCGCACCAGCTTGCCCAGGCGCTGCGCGTCGGCCTTGATCAGCGCGCCAAAGTCTGCCGCCGCGCCCCCCACCACGGGCGTGCCAATGGCTTCCCATTTGGCGCGGAATGCGGGCTCCTTGAAGATCGCATTGACCGTGGCATTGAGTTTGTCGATGGCGGCCTGCGGGGTGCCTGCGCGCACCGCAATGCCATGCCAGCCCGTGATCTGGTAACCTGCAATGCCGGCCTCGGCCATCGTGGGCACGTTGGGCAGCACCTTGGCACGCTCGCTCGATGTGACGGCCAGCGGGATCAGCTTGCCCGCCTGGATGTGGGGCAGCGAGCTGCCGACGATGTCGAACATCACATTCACCTGCCCGCCGATCAGGTCGTTGAGCGCCGGGCCTGCGCCCCGGTAGGGGATGTGTCCCATCTTCACGCCTGCCATGGTGTTGAACAGCTCGCCCGCCAGGTGCTGCGGTGTGCCGTTGCCGGCCGACGCAAAGCTCAGCACCGGCTTGCCCGCCTTGGCCAGCGCCAGAAATTCGGCCAGGGTTTTGACGCCCAGCGAGGGGTGCACTTCCAGCACCAGCGGAAAGGCCGACAGCTGGATCACTGGCGCCAGATCGGTCAGCGGGTTGAACGGCATGCTCGCGTAGAGCGAGGGGTTCACCGCCATCGGGCCGCTGGCGGCCAGCAGCAGCGTGTGGCCATCGGCCGGTGCCTGCTTGGCCACCTCGGCGCTGCCGGTGTTACCGCCGGCGCCGCCTTTGTTGTCCACCACCACGGGCACGCCCAGGCGGCTTTGCAGTTCGGGTTGCAGCATGCGGGCCATCAGGTCGGTGGGGCCGCCGGGCGGGTAGGGCACCACAAAGCGGATGGTCTTGCTCGGGAACGCGGTAGCGGCCGTCTGTGCGGCGGCCTGGCCCGCCAGGCCCAGGGCCAGGGGAATGCCCAAGGCTGCGTGCAGCACGGCGCGGCGCGTGGTGCGGGGTGTGGACGAAGAAATGGGGCGGTGGTGCATGTCTGTCTCCTGTGGGGATGGATAAAGCCCGTCTGCTGCGGGTTGATGTCGATGGCTGACGTGAAAGGGGGCTCTCAGGGCGCACCAAAGCGCTGCCGAATGTCGGCTGCGGAGGCCAGCGGGCGACCCAGTGCCTGAGCCGCTTCTACCGCCTGGCGCACCAGTGCGGCGTTGTCGGGCGCAACGCTGCCGTCCTTGCACAGCAGGTTGTTCTCAAACCCCACGCGGGCATGGCCCCCAAATACGGCGGCGGCGGCCACGCAGGCGTTTTCTGCGGCGCCAAAGGCGCACACGGCCCAGGGCTCGTTGCCGTCGTGGGCGTTCAGAAAGGGCAGCAGGTCGCGCGGGCTGGAGGTCTGCCCTGCGCTGTAGCGGCCCAGCACGAACAGCAGGAACCACGGCGCATCGGGCACCACGCCGCTGGCGCGCAAGGCCTGCCAGCGCCGCAGGTCGGCCACGTCGTACAGGATGACCTGCACCATGGTGCGGCGCTGGGCCAGGCCGGTGAAGAAGCGTTGCAGCCCGGCTTCGCCGATCTCGGGCTTGTCGATTTCGCGCAGGCCGATGGACACGGCCTCGGGCTGCAGGGCTTCAACCATGGCGATCTGCTCCGGGGCCTGGTAAACGCCCGCGGCTTCGCTGGTGATCTGGATGACCATGGCATCGCCCACGGCCTGGCGCACCACACGCTGGGCTTCTCGGTAGCCCTCCACATCGAGGCTGTGGCGGCCTTGGGCGTCGCGGATGTGCATGTGCAGCATGGCCGAGCCTGCGTCCAGGCAGGCCTTGGCACTGGTGGCCAGCGTGGCAGGCGTGATGGGCACGGCCGGGTGGTCGGCGGGCTGTTTGTAGGCGCCGTTGGGCGCCACGGTCACGATCAGCGGGTCGGCCCACTGGCTGGGGGTGGTTGGCGATGCACTCATGCGCGGGCTCCGGTGGTCGATGGGGTATCAGTGGGGGGCTCGATGGCGGGCAGCTCGCTGGCCAGCAGGGCCAGGCCCTGGCGCAGCAGCGCGTCGTAGCGCGTGCGCTCGGCCTGCTTGCGGTCCTCGGGCCAGTCAAAGAAGCCTTTGCCGGTCTTCATGCCCAGATGGCCCTGGGCCACCTTGTCGCGCAGCGCCTGGGCGGGCACGTCGGTGTTCGACAGCGTGGGGTACATGGTGGCGGCAGCAGCGGTGTGGATCTCGATGCCCGCGTGGTCGCGCTGCAGCACCGGCCCGGCCGCCAGGAAGCGAAAACCAAAGCCAAAGCGCACGGCGGCGTCCACGTCCTCCGGCGAGGCAATGCCTTCGTCGATGAGTGCAAAGGCCTCGCGCGAGAGCGCATGCTGCATGCGGTTGGCCAGAAAGCCCGGCTTGTCTTTCTTGACCAGCACCGGTACGCTGCCGCAGCCGCGCATGAAGGCATGCAGCCACTGGCCCAGCGCCGGGTCGCTGCGCTCGCCCAGCACCACCTCCACCAACGGCACCAGGTGGGCGGGCATGAAAAAGTGCAGGCCCAGCATGCGCTGCGCCGTGGCCAGCCCCTGGGCAATGGCGCTGATGGGAAAGCCCGAGCTGTTGCTTGCCAGCACGGCGTTGGGGGGCGCCACGGCTTCCAGCTCGGCAAACAGTTGCTGCTTGGCGGCCAGCTGCTCGGTGATGCATTCCACCACCAGCACCACGCCCGTCCAGTCCACCTCCTGCAGGCTGGCGCACACCTGCACCGGGCCGGCATGGGTGGTCTGGCCTGCAGCGGCCAGCTCCTGGGCAATGTGGGGCAGCAGATGGTCGCGGCGTGCAGCGTGGGGATCCACCACCGTCACCTGCGCGCCGCCCCGGGCCAGGACCACGGCCACATCGGCCCCCATGGTGCCTCCACCCACCACCACGGTGCGTGCCTTGCGCGGCGAACTGTTCTCCATCGTGTCTCCTTGTCGTTTTCAAGCTGCTCAAGCGGTATGCGAGCGTTCAGTTCAGTCTAGGCGGCCTGCATTGCGCGGTCCAGACGTCTTTTTCGATAGACTGATCGGCTATGAAGATTAATTGGTCTGCCCGCGAGGTGGATGTGTTCCTGTCGCTGGCCGAGACGCTGAGCTTTCGGCGCACGGCCTTGCAGATGCACCTGTCGCAGTCGGCCGTGTCGGGCACGGTGGCGCGGCTTGAAGCAATGCTGGACGTGCGCCTGTTCGAGCGCACCACGCGCACCGTGCAGCTCACGCTGGCGGGCGAGGTGTTTGCCGAGCAGGCGCGGTTTCTGCGCCACCAGATGGAGCAGACCGTGCGCCGCGTGCAGGAGGTGGCGCAGCTGCAGGTGGGCCGCATTGCGCTGGCGGCGCTGCCGTCGCTGGCAGCCGGAGCCGTGCCGCGCGCGTTTGCCCGGTTTGCGGCGCTGCACCCTGGCGTGCAGCTGGAGCTGTTCGACAGCCTGGCCGGCCCGGCGTTTGACATGGTGCGGGCCGGGCGGGTGGACTTTGCCCTCACCGCTGCCAACCCCGCCTATGCCGACCTGGACTACACCCCGCTGGTGTCCGACCGCTTCGTGCTGCTCATGGGGCGCGCGCACCCGCTGGCCCGGGGCCGCAGCGCCGTTGCGTGGGCGGACGTGGCGGAGCTGCCGCACATCTCCATGCCCGCAGGTACCAGCGTGCGGCAGTATGCGGAAGAGGCCTTGCTGACCCACCGCATCCGCTTTGCGCCGCGCTATGAGGTGGAGCACCTGGCCACCATCGCGGCCATGGTGGCGGCGGGACTGGGCGTGAGTGCGCTGCCCGAGCTGGCCGCCCAGGTGGTGCGCCGGCCCGAGGTGGTCACGCGCCCGCTCAAGGCACCCGTGCTGCACCGGCCCATCGGGCTGATCACGCTGCGCGGGCGCCCCTTGTCGCTGGCAGCGCAGGAGATGGTGGCCCTGCTGCGGCAAGAGGTGGAAGGCGCCGGCACGCCGGGCGGCTGATGGCACGTCCCGTGAGTGGTCTGGCAGGATATGGGGTGGCCCTGGCGGCGCGCACGCCGGACAATCAAGCCTCCACTGACCTCTTCACCTGGTAGCCCCCATGAGCATTCCTTCCCGCGTCCGCCTCATCGACGTTGGCCCCCGCGATGGCCTGCAGAACGAAAAGACCCCGGTGCCCGCCGCCGTGAAGATCGAGCTGGTGCACCGCCTGCAACAGGCGGGCCTGAAAGAGATCGAGGTCACCAGCTACGTGTCGCCCAAATGGGTGCCGCAGATGGCAGACAACCACGAGGTGATGAGCGGCATCACGCGCCAGAGGGGCGTGGCGTATTCGGTGCTCACGCCCAACCTCAAGGGCTTTGAGTCGGCGGTGCTGGACCGGCCCGACGAGATCGTGGTCTTCGGCTCGGCCAGCGAGGCCTTCAGCCAGCGCAACATCAACTGCAGCATCGCCGAGAGCATCGAGCGTTTTGCGCCCGTGGTGGAGGCCGCGCTGGCCGCCGGTATCCGCGTGCGCGGCGCCATGAGCTGCACCGTGGGCTGCCCCTACGAAGGCGATATTGCCCCCGAACGCGTGGCCTACCTGGCCGGCCTGCTCCAGGGCATTGGCGTGCAGCGCGTGGACGTGGCCGACACCATCGGCGTGGGCACGCCGCGCAAGGTGCAGAAGGCGCTGGAGGCCACGCTGCAGCACTTTGGCATCGACGAGGTGTCGGGCCACTTCCACGACACCTACGGCCAGGCACTGTCCAACACGCTGGCCGCGCTGGAGCTGGGCGTGTGGAACTTCCAGTCGTCCGTGGCCGGGCTGGGCGGCTGCCCCTATGCCAAGGGCGCCACCGGCAACGTGGCCACCGAAGACGTGGTCTACATGCTGCAAGGCATGGGCATCGAGACAGGCATCGACCTGGACCTGCTCATCGATGCAGGGGCCTACATCAGCGATTTTCTGGGCCGCAAGCCCAATTCGCGTGTGGCCGTGGCCCTGCTCACCCGGCGCAAGCACTGACGCGCCGGGGCGCATCCCCGCTCCAGGTTCTGAGAGCCTGTTCACGATCTCCCAGGGGTCGCGCAGCGGCCTTTGCGGGAGGGGGCGCAAGGCGCGGTGCGCAGTGGATAGCCCGGCTATCCACAAGCGCCGCAACGCCGCAGACCGCCCGCAAAGACCGCTGCCCCAAGGGTTGGAGCGAAATCGGGCGACAAGGCCGCCCCGGCTGCTTGCATGGGCACCAGCCCATGCGGCGCACCCGAAGCATCCACTCCTCCCGATTGCGCTCCAACGCGATCCCCTGCGAGATCGTCAACAGGTTCTCAGCTCGTCGCCTGGCTCCAGAAGGCATGTCCGCTGCCGGTCTGCTTGGCCTGGTACATGGCCTGGTCGGCGCAGCGTATCAGTTCGGTCAGTGTGCGGCCATCCTGCGGACTGCGGGCGATGCCCGTACTGGCACCCACGGTGAGTGCCTGGCCCTGGAAATCCACCGGCTGGCGCACCGCGCTGTCCACGCGGCGGGCCAGCACCTCCAACTGTTCGTCGGGCAAGGGATCTGCGAGCAGGACCACGAATTCGTCGCCCCCCAGCCGGGCCACGATGTCGTCGGCGCGGAACTGGGCCTGCAGGCGCGTGGCCACGGCGCGCAGCACTGCGTCGCCCGCATCGTGGCCGTGCGTGTCGTTGATCGGTTTGAAGCGGTCCAGATCGAGCAGCATCAGGGCGTGCGCAGCGCCATCGGCCAGCACCGGCGTTGCGCCGTGCGCCAGACCGGTGCGGTTGGCCAGGCCGGTCAGCGGGTCGGTGGCGGCGGCCTGTGCCAGGTGGGCGGCATGCAGGCGCAGCGCGGTCTGGGACGTGCGCAGGCCATTGATGCGCTGGCTCAGCGCGATGGCGAACACCACCAGCTCGGCCGCCACGCCGATCTGCAGGCCGTTGGCCAGCAGGAACGGTGCATCGATCACCCTCCAGTTGACCAGCACCACCCCCAGCACCGACAGGAACAGCAGCACCTGGCCACCCAGATACCACTGCGCGGGGATGAAGCCGCGCCGCAGGATGATGACGGCCGCCACCGTGGCGAGCAGGGCGCCCGCACTGGCGACGATCTCGTTGGCAGTCTGGGCGGCGTCGAACCGGCCCAGCAGACCCAGTACGGCCACCGATGCCGCCAGCAGGCCCCAGGTCAGCAACAAACGGTCCAGCCATGGCACCCGCCGCGTGTCGAGAAAGCTGCGCGCGAACAGCGCGCCGAACAGCAGCCACAGGCTGGGCAGCACCACGTGACCGCGCTCCTGCCACCAGGGCCAGTGGCCCCAGAGGTAGTGCGCCGCGTGGCCGTTGAAGCTGGCCAGCGTCAGCAGCGCAAAGGCGCACTGGCCGATGTAGAAGCCGTAGGTGGCGTCGCGGAAGATGCCTGCGAGCACGAGGTTGTAGACCAGCAGCGCGATCAGGATGCCGTAGCAGATGCCGTCGAACAGCCGCTTGTGCTGGCGCCACTGCAGGTATTCGGCGGTGTCCCAGACCGACAGGCCCAGGCTGGGGGCCGTTTCGCCCAGCAGCCGGACATAGACGGTGTACACGCCCGGGCCGGGCAGTTGCAGGCGCATCACATAGCGCTCGCTGCCCAGGGGCCGGGTGGCGAACGGCTGCGACAGGCCGGTGTGCACCGGCGGCGCCAGCGCCCGGCCGGTGGCGTCGAAGGGGCCATGAAAGCGCACGTCCTTGAGCGCCGTGGTCTGTGTGGCCAGCACCCAGTCGCCGGTTTCGGCGCGTTGCTCCAGCACCACCTTGAACCAGTGGGGCTGGGCGCTGTCGTCGTGCCGTTGCGTGGGCGGAGCGGGCTGAAAGCGGCTGGCGTGGGCGGGTTGCCGCACCTCGTCCAGTGTCAGCGTACCGCTGTCATCCGTGAGCCACAGCAGCTGGCCGGTCTCCTGCAGCGCCAGCCCTTGCGGGTGGTCATCCAGGACGATGGGCGCGGCCCCGGCCACGGCCAGCTTGGCAACGAGGAAGCACAGGAGCAGGCAGGCGCGGAGCAGCTTCATGGACAATGGAGGGAACAAGTTTCACACTGTAACCGTGTGTACGCTGCGTTCCGGCGGTGTGTGCCCTCTGGCTGCACCTGTCACGCGGCGCGCGCACTGCCTTGCCTGTCATGACCGATTTTCCTGAAAGCACCCAACGCGTGGCCGCCGCACTGCAGGCCGCGGGCCACCCCCACATGCCCCGCATGCTCGACGACGCCGCGCGCACCGCGCAGCAGGCGGCCGATGTGCTGGGCATTCTGGTGGGGCAGGTGGCCAAGAGCATCATCTTCCGGCGCAAGAGCGACGATGCGGCGGTGCTGGTCATCACCTCGGGCGACCGGCGCGTGGATGAGCAGAAGGTCGAGGCCCACGTGGGCAAGGTCGGCCGGGCGGATGCCGCGTTTGTGAAGGAGCGCACGGGCTTCTCGATTGGTGGCGTGTCGCCCATCGCGCATGCCACGCCGCCGGTCACGCTGATCGACCAGGACCTGCTGCGCTTTGACGTGGTGTGGGCGGCGGCCGGGCACCCGCACGGCGTGTTCCCCTTGCACCCCTCGGATCTGCAGCGCCTGACCGGCGCCCCGGTGGTGGACGTGGCCCAAGAGGTGGGGGCATGAGTACTGCAGAAGCAATAGCTGCTCGCGCACATCTGTTAAGCACTGCGGGCTATTTTGATGCGGGGTCCGAGGAGGTGGTCCCTTCGCCCTGCATTTCGGTGTGCCGCATGACCGAAGACCGCAGCCGTTGCGAAGGATGCTTTCGCACCATCCCCGAAATCCGCGCCTGGGCGCAGGCCGACAGCGCCGAGCGCCTGGCCATCTGGGCGCGGCTGGCGCAGCGCGCCGGCATCCCCTTTCCCCCGGAAGGCGTGGCCAAGGAGCTGCCATGAAGCACATCACGTTCTACCTGGACTTTGTCTCGCCCTACGCCTGGCTGGCCTTCGAGCGCCTGCCCGAGGTGCTGGAGGGCCTGAGCCACAGCGTGGAATACCGGCCCGTGCTGCTGGGCGCGCTGCTCCAGCAACATGGCAACCCGGGGCCGGCCGGCATTGTGCCCAAGCGCGCCTGGACCTACCGCCATGCCGTCTGGCTGGGCCATTCGATCGGCGTGCCGCTGGCGATGCCGGCGCGCCACCCGTTCAACCCGCTGCCGCTGCTGCGCCAGGCCCTGGCCTGCAGCGAGGACGGCCGCATCAACCGCTTTGTCACGGGCACCGTGTTTCGCCATGTCTGGCAGGGCGGGCACGAGGCGCTGGATGCACAGCGGCTCACGGAACTGGCGGCCGCGCTGGAGCCGCAGCGCAAGCCCGGTGATGACGACGGCGCACGCGCCAAGGCGCTGCTGCGCAGCAACACCGAGGCCGCCACCGCGCGCGGCGTGTTCGGCGTGCCGGCCTTCGAGGTCGATGGCAAGGTCTTCTGGGGCTATGACAGCCTGCCCATGCTGCGCGCCTGCCTCGAAGGCGACTGCTGGTTCGAGCGCGACTGGGACGCCGCTGCAAGCGTGGCGCAAGGCCTGCCGGGTTGAATGGAGTGGCCGTTCAACCGCACGGCCCACGCATCGCCCGACCATGCCCAATGCCTTCAACTTCAACGCCTCGCCCTTCGACTGCCTGAGCCTGGACGAGCAGCGCCTGGTGCGCGCCAGCGTGGACATCGCCTACTTCCCCGAGGGTGCCGTGGTGCTGGACGTGGGCGTGGCACCCACGCACCTGTTCGTGATCATCAAGGGCCATGTCACCCAGACCGAGGGCGACGAGGTGCTGGCCACCTACGGCCCGGACGACTGCTTTGACGGCTGTGGCCTGATGACCGGGCGCGTGGGCAGCCGCTTTGTGGCCGCCGAGGAGGTGGTGGCCTACCAGCTCGCGCGCGCGGCGGTCAACGAACTCATCGCGCGCAACACCACCTTTGGCGCGCTGCTGTTTTCCGACCTGGGCCAGAAGCTCAGCGCACTGGCGCAGCGGGCCGACCAGCACGAGCGCCAGTCGCTCACCCTGGCGCGCGTGGACCAGGCCTTCCTGCGCCCGGCGCACACCGTGGATGCCGCCACCGACATCGTCTCGGTGGTGCGGCTGTTCCAGTCCCAGCGCACCACCAGCGTGCTGGTCACGGGCCTGCCCGGCGGGGCGCTGGGCATCTTCACCAACACCAGCCTGCAGCGCGCCATCCTCGATGGCCGCCCACTGGCCCAGCTGGCGGTGGGTGCGCTGGCCAGCAGCCCGGTGGTCACCGTGCGGCCATCGGACCCGCTGGGCGATGCCATGGCCCTCATGCTGCGCCGCCGCGTGCACCGTCTGGTGGTGGTGGAGGACGACGGCCAGGTGCGCGGCATCCTGGAGGCGCTGGACCTGTTCAGCTTCCTGGCCAACCACTCGCACCTGATCACGGTGCAGATCGAGCATGCACAGGACCTGCCGGCGCTGGCGCAGGCGGCGGCGCAGATCACGCGGCTGATCGCGGCGCTGTACCGTGGCGGCACGCGCATCGGCCTGATGGCCCGGCTGGTGCAGCAGCTCAACGCCCGGCTGTTCGAGCGCGCCTGGCACATGGTGGCGCCAGCCGACCTGGTGGCCAACAGCTGCCTGTTCGTCATGGGCAGCGAGGGGCGCGGCGAGCAGCTGCTCAAGACCGACCAGGACAACGGCCTGGTGCTGCGCGACGGCTACACCGCGCCGCCCGGCCTCGACGCCATCTGCCAGCGCTTTTCCGAGGTGCTGGCCAGCTTCGGCTACCCCGAGTGCCCCGGCCGCATCATGGTCAGCAACCCCGACTGGCGCGGCACGGTCAGTGCCTTCAGCCAGCGCGTGCGCCAGTGGCTGCTGCAGCCCGAGGGCGACAGCCTGATGCAGCTGGCCATCTTCCTGGATGCGCATGCGGTGGCGGGCGATGCCACGCTGCTGGCCACCGTGCGTGAGCGCGTGATGGCGCTGGCCACCGACAACGATGCCATGCTGGCCCGCTTTGCCGCGGCGGTGGACAACTTCGGTGGCCCCGCCGGATGGTGGAGCCGCCTGTTCGGCCTGAGCGACGAAGGCCGTGCCATCAGCCTCAAGAAAGCGGGCATCTTCCCCATCGTGCACGGCGTGCGCAGCCTGGCCCTGGCCCGGCGCGTGGCCGCCACCGGTACGGCCGAGCGCATCGCCGCGCTGGCGGAGGCCGGCGTGATCGACGCGGCGCTGGGCGATGCGCTGGTGCAGAGCCTGCACTTCCTGATGGGCCTGCGCCTGCAGGCCGGCCTGGCCGAGCTCGACACCGGGCGCCCGGTCACCGGCAACGTCGATCCCGAGCGCCTGAGCAGCCTGGAGCGCGACCTGCTCAAGGACGCGCTGGCGGTGGTCAAGCGCTTCAAGCTGTTGCTGCACCAGCGCCTGAAGCTGGACGTGCTGTGAACCCGTTCGCACGCTTGCGGCGCGCCTGGTTGCAGTACCACCTGGCCGACCCGGCCTATGCCTTCCTGTTCGATCCGCCACCGCCCGATGAGTGGGTGGCGCTGGACTGCGAAACCACGGGGCTGAACCGGCGCAGCGATGAAATCATCGCCATCGGCGCCGTGCGCATCGCCGGCAACCGCATCCTGACCAGCGAGCGGCTGGAGCTGCTGGTGCGCCCCGATAAAGGCGTGCCGGCCGACAGCGTGCGCATCCACCGCCTGCGCAGTGCCGACGTGGCCCAGGGCCTGCCCCTCCAGGAGGCCCTGCACCGGCTGCTGCACTTCATCGGCAGCCGGCCCCTGGTGGGTTACTTTCTCGAATTCGACGTGGCCATGCTCAACCGCGCCCTGTGGCCCCTGTTGGGCATGGGCCTGCCGCAGCCCAAGATCGAGGTGTCGGCGCTGTACTACGAGCACAAGTTCCGGCAGCTGCCGCCCTACCAGCAGCAGGCCAACGCCGACATCGACCTGCGTTTTGCAACGTTGATGGACGATCTGGGATTGCCCCGGCGCGATGCGCACGACGCGCTCAATGATGCGGTGATGGCGGCGTTGGCTTTCATCAAGCTGCGGCAGTTGCGTGGGGGGTGAGTCGATTTTGGCGATATGGCGTTGTTTGGCGTATTTGCCTATGGCGCTTATGTATCAAGCGCGGGTAGCTATTGTTTTTGACAGCAGATTTTTCCCCGGCCGTTCGGGCTGAGCTTGTCGAAGCCTTGGCTTGTTCGTGGGTTTTGGCGGGGTGCTTGTGTTGAGTGCGGGGGCCGGGTCTCGCCCCGGCGGGCGCCTCACTTTCTTTTGCTTCGCCAAAAGAAAGTGAGCAAAGAAAAGGCGACCCTGCTGTCTGCGACGGGTTTTTGGGGTCAGAGCCCCAATTCACCGAGCCTACGGCTCGC